>CAYTFM010000004.1:28194-28587 GCA_964436735.1 uncultured Victivallales bacterium
CGCTGGCGGCCATTGGGCTCACCCTGCCGCTGCCCGACTTCTTCAAATACAGCCTGTGCGTCTTCTGGCTGATGGCGTTCAGTTCGGCCACGCACGACATCGCCGCCGACGGTTTCTACATGCTGGGACTGGACCAGCACCAGCAGGCGTGGTGCGTGGGGCTGCGGAGCGCCTTCTACCGCTTGGCGATGCTGTCGGGGCAGGGGCTTCTGGTGATTCTCGCAGGACTCGTGGAAAGCCGGACGGGGTTGCCGCCGGTCGAAATCAGCGTTGAGGCGAGAATCGGCCTCACACCGGAAATGATCACCCTGCCGCTCAGTGTTCCCGCGGGTGGCAGCGCGTCCGAGGCTGGACCGCTCAAGCTGGTGAATCTGCTGGGGAGCACGGCGTTCA
>CAYTFM010000004.1:28597-54962 GCA_964436735.1 uncultured Victivallales bacterium
TGTCGTCACATCGGGACGCACCGCCGACGAGGTGAAACGCGTCATCGACGAGGCGAGGCGCTGGAACGGCACCGCTGAGGCGGACAGGCAAAAAGCGGAAGCTGCGTCGAGGTCATGGTGGTCAGAGAACATTTCCGGACCACTTGAGAAGCGGATCAGGGCGGCTTTCGGCCGGGAGAAGAAGGCGGCGGGAGCGGGAGTCGCCGGAGACGTGGCCGTGGTGTATCTCGGACTCAACCGGAAACCCGCCGAGGGCGAACGGATCGTGGTGAACTTCGGGCGGGAGGCGGGCGACAAGAGCCTGAATCTGGTCGAGGGCTTCCGCAAGGAGTTCACGGCGGAGAACTGGGATAGGCCGTTGATGGCGGTGGTGCAGGTCGACCCGAAGCTCAAGGAGGCGGCCTCCGCGTCGTTCGTGGCGCGTTCCGGCAATGTGCGGCTTTCGTGGATCGTGGTGTTCCTGCTCTGCGCCGGTCTTTTCGTCGCGCTGGCCGGCTACCACAGCTGGATCCTGCCGTATCCGTCGTCCGACACGCCGGGAACGCTTGCCAACGGCGTCGGCGCGATGGTCAAAGACTTCTTCAAGCCGTTCGCGCTCTTCTTCCAGCAGGAGAACATTTTCGGCGCGCTGGCCTTCCTGCTCTTCTACCGCTTCGGCGAGTCGCAGTTGCTCAAGCTCGCCGCGCCATTCCTGCTTGACAGCCGCGAGAACGGCGGCCTCGCCCTGACGACCGGGCAGACCGGCTTCGTCTACGGGACGGTCGGCCTGACGATGCTGATAACCGGCGGCATACTCGGCGGGCTCACGGCGTCGCGCTTTGGCTTGCGCGCCTGCCTCTGGTGGATGGTCGCCGCCATCCATCTGCCGGACGCCGTGTTTCTCTATCTCGCCCATGCCCAGCCTGACAGTTTCCTCGTTGTCTGCGCCTGCGTCGGCACCGAGCAGCTTGGCTACGGTTTTGGCTTCACGGCCTACATGCTGTTCATGATCTACTTCGCCCGCGAGCCGTTCAAGACCGCCCGCTTCGCCTTGATGACCGGCTTCATGGCGTTGGGCATGATGCTGCCGGCGATGCCGGCCGGCTGGCTCCAGGACATGATCGGCTACAAAAGCTTCTTCGCCTGGGTGCTGCTGTCGACGATACCCAGCTTCATCGTGGCCGGACTCATCAAGGTCGACCCGGCGTTCGGCAGAAAAACGCCTTCTCCCGCAAAGGCATAAGCATGCGTCATGTATCTGCGGGATTCTTGACTATCAAAAGTATTCCACTACCTTACTTCTCCGTGCTGAAGAAAAGTCTTCTCCCCCCAATGAGCGTTCCGTGTGAACAATGAAGATTAATCCGCATTTCCCCCTTGTCCTTGCGCAAGCGTCTCTTAATCTGTGCCATGCATTGTCTCTCGGCTACGCCTCATATGTTGTCTTCGCGTTAATGGGGAAACTTGAGACCCTTTCATACGGTGCCTTTTTCTCTCAAGGTTCATCTTTGAAGGCAATGCTCTCCCTGCTTGTCGGGGTGGTGTTTATCGGCGGATTGAAGATTGCGCATATTCTTCGCGCGCGTGAGTTCGCCGTATGTAACTGGGGGGCGGCGCTGGAATTCGAACGAGCGCTTCTGCCACTGCTTATCCTCGCACCCGCGTGCTATTTCATCAAAGGGTTTACCACCCCTATTGTTTTCATTCTTGTCATTGGCGTCTGTATGCTCAGGATTGCCTCAATATGGCCGTCCCGTCGTCTTTTATGCCATGGCGCAGTTCGCTGGTTGGGTGGGAAAACGACAACGTCTATCCTCTTTCTTTGCTTTGCCGTTTTTGTCCTCTACGGAACTATCTTCCAGATCAGGGTGTACAATGCGATTTTCCTCTCTTACGACTGGTGCTTCTATCTGGATGTGGTGGAGAACACATTACAGGGCAAGTGGTTTTACAGCAACGTCCTTGGACGCAACTACATGGGGCAGCATTTCGAGCCTGGGACGATACTCCTGCTAATTCCCTACGTTTTTGTGTTCAAATCAACCACGGCCTTTTTTCTCATGAACGCCACGGTCGTCGGTTCGGGATGTCTCGCACTCTATGCGTTGGCGATCAGGAAAGGCTTGGGGTGCATAGAGGCGCTTGCGGTCGCTCTCATGTATCTGATCTTCCCCTCAACCTCCGCCATGGTACCGGCGATCTTTTACGGATTTCATGAGACGTATCTTGCGATACCTCTGATCGCCTTATTCTTTGTCGCCCTTGAGGAGCGGCACCTCAAGACGGCAGTTGTGCTTTTCGCTTTATCGCTTACGATCAAGGAGACTGTCGCGGTTTTCTACATCTTCATGGGGCCGGTGCTTTTTATATGGGGATTGAGGCGTTTTGGCTCGTTCATCTTTCTCGCCAGTCTTGTCTACTTTCTCGTCACGATCAAGTTGCTCATCCCATGGATCTCAGGCTATACGCAGTATGAATTCGTGACCAGCTACTATGGTGGTTTAGGGAAAAGCATGACCGAGATTGCCCTCTCTCCGATCATGGCTCCCTCTGTCTTCTGGCCGTCCCTTCTGCATCCCAACAATCTGCTGTTCCTCGCCCTGCTGCTTGTGCCGGTCACCGCGCTTCTAACCAATTATCCACTTCCCCTTTTTGGCGGGGTGGGGTTGTTCGTGTTCATCTGCTTGAAGGACGACAAACAGCTGGTCACGATCAACTCTTGGTATCAAAGCGAGGTGGTCATCCTCGTCTTCATCGCCTCTGTCTACTCTCTCGCGCGGGTCAAGGAGAGGGGGCCAGGGGTGTTTCTCGCCTTCCTTCTCGCAGGTCTTAAAACAAAAGTACTCAACCGTCATGGTGTCCGGGTCAGGACGGCCCTTTTGATTTCGGCTCTCTGCACCTCTTTGCTTTCCTTCTATTTCTTCAATCTTTTTCTTCCCTGCGGGAGAAACTCATGGGCTAAAAATATTTATTCATTGTCATTGCAGGAGTATGTGCGGGAAATATATTCGGTTATACCTCCCGGTGTCCCGCTTAACGCCACCCACATGATCGCAGCGCATTTCATACTGAGAAATACCCCATGTTTCAGTGATCCTCCCAAGGATTTCGTCCTGATCGATTTTGGCGACTCTCTCACCAACAGTCCGCAATGGGAGACCTTCAGGCGGCGTCTCCTCCTCTCCCCTAACTACAGTCTTGTGGCGCCTGTCTTCTCGAATGGCCGGTTTGCCTTGGTGTTGCGTAAGTCTCCACGAAGCTCCCAGCCAAAGTTCACGGAATGCCTCACTGACGAGCAATGGCAAAAGACAGGAATACCATTCACCATTAACGACGCGTCGTTTTCCGCGCGCTACGAGAAGATGGACAACGATTGCGTGCAGGGGACAAAACTCGTGAAAATCCATCTCAGACTCATGAAGGCCTTGGATCATGATGTCAATGTCGTGGCGTGTGTTTCGGACGTCACCCAGAAAAAACCCAACCAAAGCAAGTTGACATTGCCCTTCGGCAACGGGTTGAACCCCTGCTATCTATCTGCTTATGGAGATACGTTCTCCTTCATTGTCCCCATTCCAGCGAAAGGCACCTTCAGCCTCACCGTAGACATTGCTCACAAGCCTCCCCCAGATTTTTCCGCCACCGCCTATTGATGTGATGGACGTGGATCACCCTCGTTCGTTGAATTGTGCGGCAGCCGATTGGCGCGTATCGATCTCCGACGCAAAAGAGTCAACCGCAATAAGGTTTCAATGATTCCATTTTGCTGATATTGGATGTTGTGTTGCTGCGGGTAATTTATGGTGTCCCTGTCATGAGAGAGACTTCCCAAGGAGGTGGAGAATGAAATACGAGAAGAACTGCGTGTTCTGCCGGATCGTGGCGGGCGAGATTCCGGCGACGAAGCTCTACGAGGACGAGTTCGTGGTGGCGTTCATGGACGTTTCGCCGATCAACAAGGGGCATATGCTGGTCGTGCCGAAGGAGCATCACGTGAGTCCGGCGAGCCTCCCGGAGGAGCTCTGCGGTCGGCTCTTCCGCATCGCCTCTCGCTTCGGCGTGGCCTGCAAGCGGGCGCTCGATGCCCATGGCTTCAACCTCCATCTGTCCGACGGGGCTTGTGCCGGGCAGGTCGTGATGCACGCCCATCTGCACGTGGTGCCGCGGTGGGTGGACGACGGCTTCCACTGGAACTGGCGGCAACTCACCTACGCCAGCGACGAGGAGCGTGTGGGCTTCGCAGAGCGCCTGCAGGAGAGGTTGAAAGAATAAGGTTCAGATCGCACAGTATCCGAAATACTTCTGGAAAATATAGACAAGGGGAGGGCTTTGCCATGGCCGCGCGTTTCAAGGATGTCATGCTTGACACAGATCCGATCGGGCTTGCGGAGGAATTTGTCGATGTCGAGGGCGAGGTCCTTGCGGAGCTTGAGGTCGACGAAGCGCCGTCGGTCGGCGCGACGGTGTATTTCGGACTTACCCTTCCCATCGAGGAGATCGCCGAGGTGAAGGCGCTCGTCACGGGGTCGACGCCCTCCGGCGGCGGCCACGTGGTGACGGTGAAGGCGCTCGCCGCCGACTCGCGCTTCAAAGCGCTCGCCGTCAAGACGCTCACCGGCGGAGAAGCGGGCGGTGGCGAGAAAGGCGCGGGACCATTGTGGGCGAAGGGGTTGCGGCAGACCAACGGCACCTACGCGATACTTGTCAATGCCCCCGCTGGACTGATTACCGCGGCTCAACTCGAAAAGATCGCCGACGTCGCCAACAAGAACGCCGGTGTCATCAAGCTCACCCACGCCCAGCGCATCGTCATCCTCGCCTCCGCCGACATGATGGACTCGATAGAGGTGGATCTTGGCTCCATAGGGTTGAAGGTCGGTGTCCTCCACCATGGCATCAGAAACATCCGCGCCTGTTGCGGGGCGTTGTGCAAATGGGCGAAAGGGATCGACGCCATCCAAGCGGCGATCGACATCGACAAGGCTCTCTACGGGCGGGGGACGAACTTCGACGTGAAGATCGCCGTCTCGGACTGCCTGCGGAACTGCTCGGAGAGCTACTGCGCCGACATCGGGCTTATCGGCGGTGACGGAAGCTACAGCGTGGTTGTCGGCGGCCGCGGGGCGCAGATCCCCTTCCGGGCCATTCAATTCACGTCGGGCGTGCCGCAGGCCGAGTTGCCCAGCGTCGTCATCCGCATCGTCGAATGGTACACCAAAACCGCCGCTCCCAAAGAGCGCCTTTCGAAGACCCTTGAGCGGCTCGGAACCCCGGCCGTTCAAGATGCGGATCTTTCCGCGTTGAAGGCGGTGGCGTCGTCGCTGTCGGACGGTGTCGACGAGGTGGAGCGGCTCAAGTCGCATCTCGCCCGTCTCGCCGGTGCGGTAATCGCTCGGAAGGAGCTGGGACTTACGAGGTAAGCGAAGGGTTCAGTGTTCAGGCAAACCTGTACATATCTCGAATTGAGTTCAACCGTTGCCGTGAACAAGCATAGCTCTACCGACTAACTCTTCCATTCCCTGAACCCCGAACCCTGTATCCATTATAATCGAGGTACACAATGCCAGTCGGAAGCCATAAAGACGCCTTCAAGGCGCATCAGCTTGTCAAGAAATTGATGGGATCGCAGCCACAGCGGGTTCTCGCCGCGATGGCGGCGGACATCCTGCTCGATTTCGTGAAAAACCAGCGGCAGATCTGCGCTGGGGCGCCCCCCGAACGGCTTCCGGACGACAGTCTCGAATACGAGGGGGATAAATTAGACGCCGCCCTCGTCGCCGTGGACTCCCTTTGCGGAAAATGCGAGGAGAGCCACGACAACGCCTGTTTCGTGAACCAGGCGCGCCGCGCCCTCATCACCGCGAAGACGGGTGTCGATCTTGGCACCCAGTATGATGGCAAGAAGAAGCTCGACGAACTCGTCGCTATGGCGCAGGCCATGGCGACGAAGCAGTCCGCCGCCCCCCCCTCTCCCGCCGCCGTCCCCGCGTCTTCAGCCCCGGAAGGCGTTGGTGTGATGAAAGACGACGCGGGCGAACTCAAGCGGCAGCTCGACCAGTACCGCGAGCGTGATGTCTTCCGCGCGACGCTCACCGACGAGATCGTCTCCACCATCGAAGCGGTCAGCCGGGGCGATTTCGCCGCCGAGATGCCGATCCACGAGGACGAGCAGCTTGGCAAACTCGCCTCCACCTTCAACCTCATGCTCAAGGCGATCAACCAGACCGTCAAAAACCTCGACCTTCTCGTCGAGGAACGCTCCAAAGAGCTGCGCATGATCATGAACAGCGTTCCCTCAGGCATTCTGTCCATCGACGAGCAGTGTCGGATCAAACCGGAGTACTCGCGCTCCGCGGGGGCCATCCTCGGACTCGACGATCTCCGCGGCAGGGATTTTTTTGACACGCTGGGGCTCACGCGGCGCCGCGAGGCCGAGCGGGCGAAGCTCCAGGAATTTCTGGACATCTTCCGGCAGGCGCTCATCCCGGAGGCCGACATGGCCGGACTCGACCCCTATCCCGAGCTGGAACTGCCCGCCCGCGAGAGCCGCGCCTCCACCTGGGTCAAACTTTCCTACCACCTCCTGTCCCGCGGCGAAGGCAAACCAAACCACATCCTCGTCACGCTTGAGGACATTTCACGTCAGAAGGAGCTGTCCCGCGAGGCGGAGCGCACCGGACGGGAGAACACGCATCTGCGGGCGATCGCCGAGGACCCCGACCTTTTCCGCGACTTCCTTGCCGAGATGCGCAAGGTGCTCGCCGAGACTGCCGAGATCCTTCCCCGCCTGAAAGACGCCCCGGACGAGCGGCAGATCGTCAACGAGGTCTACCGCGGCGTCCACACGATCAAAGGCGTCGCCGCGTCAATGGGACTCCAGCAGGTCGTCGACCTCACCGGCCAGATCGAGGAGCGGCTCGGCGCTTTGCGGGACGGCGGCGAAGTCACGGTGAAGCTTCAGGCCGAAACCAAAGAGACGCTGGAACGTCTCGCGGTTGAGCGGGAGGCGATGCAAAAATCCGCCACAAAACTGCTTGGCGAGGAGCAGTCCGACGATGGTGACGTCCATCTGCGCGTCAGCCTCCGCGAACTGAAGCGGCGTGAGGCTGCCGTCCGCGAGCTCGATCTCGACGCTAAGGTGAGCGGACAGATTCTTGGCATGCTTGCCACGCTCAAGGAGCTGCCGGCGCGGCATGCGTTCTCCCGCGTCGTCAAGATGATCCCCGGTCTCGCCCAGCGGCTTGGCAGGAATGTCCGCCTCAGGTTTGATGGTGCCGAGATTCCGGTCGACTGTGAGGTGGCGAAGGAGCTCAACACCGCTCTTCTGCATCTGATTCGCAACGCCATGGATCATGGCATCGAGTCGCCCGCCGCCCGCGTTGATGCCGGCAAGCCCGAGCAGGCGGAACTCGCCCTCCGCGTCACAAGAAGCGTCTCGGAACTGGTTGTGAGGGTTGACGACGACGGGCGCGGCATGGATCCCGAGAAGTTGCGGAAGGCGGCGGTCTCGAAAGGCCTTCTGACAGCCGACGAGGCGAAGGCGCTTTCCCGCGAGGAGTGCCTCGGTCTTATCTACCGGCCGGGCTTTTCCACCGCCGAGGCGGTCACCGACGTCTCCGGTCGCGGTGTCGGCATGGACGCCGTGCTGGCTGCCGTCAGAGAGGGGCTTGGCGGGCGGATCGAGATCGACTCGGTTCTCGGCAAGGGCACCTCCGTCACCCTGCGCCTGCCGCTCGGGATGAAACGGTGAAGCGTGATCCGCAACGTGATGCACGTGACGCATTACGTCAGGCGTTCAACGTTTTGTGATCCCTCCTTCCGAACTCATGGTTTTTGTGGTTGAATGTCGCCGCAAAACGAGATATAGCTATTACTACGTAGTTCGAAGCCGCGCCGCATGGCGCATTGCATCACCTTATGCAGCCATTTGGAGGGAGCATGTCCAGAAAACTATTCCAGGGAGTGTGTTTCAGAGGTGCGGCTGTTGGCTCCGCGCTAGTCCTTTCATGGGTGGCGGGTGGCGGGAGCCTCGACTGTTGTGCGAATGCTGATTCTGATGCGCCAGTCGTGTGCCAGGCGCCGCAGCGGCAGGCGGAGCTGACCGGCGATGAGCGGGGCCAGCCGGTGGCCCCGGCGGTGATGGGTGTCCTCAAGGTGGTCGGAGCGCTTGTGGACATCATCGGCTCGGCTGTCGATATCGCCAATTCCCTCACCGATGCGACCGACGAGAAGCTTGATTCCATCATCGAAGGGGTGAACAAGATCAGCGGACAGGTTTCCGAGCTCAAGGAGCAGATGACCGCTTATGCGGAAGAGACCAGAACCAGGCTTGAGGCGATCAACATCAAATTGAGTCAGTTGTTGCTCGAGGGGAAGGATCTCAAACTCTCCGAGATCGAGACGGGCATCGAACAGAAGTACGGGAAGTTCAATGATGTCTACGTCAAGTACAATGATAAGAGCACGAGCGACAAGAAGAGCGCATTCAAAGATGGGACGTTCAATAACGACATCCAGTCGGCCTGCGCGCTGGTCAATCTTGAGCAGGAGCAGGCGAATCTCGTCAACTACCGCAAACTCATGTGCGGCACCGGCGGCGCCACGGGCGCCCTGTATGCGCTGACCGACCTCCTGCTGGAGAAAATGACGCTTTCAGACGAGAACGCCAGGGTGAGCCCCACGAACGCCTACCTCAACCTTCGCCGCTACTTCGCCAGCAAACTCATCTACCAGGAGTGCGAACTGTTTGTCATCAAGGAGTATGTGCTGGGGGTCACGGGCACGGCGACCAAGGAGCAGCGCGAGACCGCTTTCAAAAGTTATGCCGCCACGTTCGCCTCCGAGGTGTTGAAACCCCAGATGGAGGCGTTCATGGAGTGCGTCGACAAGATCGTGCTCGCCAACGCCGATCTGCTTAGCTCCTCCGGCCGCGGCGACACCTGCATCTTGCAGACGCTGAAAAACTCGAATGGGGACGTGTATTTCTCGCCGGACGTGGCGGGTGACATCTTCTTCGACGCCGACTTCCTCGCCGCATGCGCCGCCCCGACGCTCTACAGCTTTGGCGTCAAGTGTCACCTCGTCGCGGAACCCTGCAAATTCCCCAACGACAACACGGCGAACCTTGTGGCCAGGCTGTCCGACGGCGCCGGCGCGGTTGACATGACGAGCGACGGGAGATTCCCGCGCGTGAAGGCGGCGTACCTCCAGTAGCTCTCCGGAAGCGCCGGCGAATACACGGTTTCGATTTCGAAGGAGGTGAACATGGCGCGGTGGTCCTATGGGGCCGCCTCGGCTCCCGCCACCCTCACCGCCACGGTGTACGCCACAGACGGGCAGACCGCGTTCGCGTCCGGCGAGGTCAAGGTCGGCTACTACGACAAGACCACTGGCGGCGCGGCGACCTCCTCGACGCCGGAGGACAAGAAGGTCCTTTTCGGTTGCCGGACGTTCGCAGCGAACCGCGCGCAGCCCTATCTGTTCATCAAAAACGCCAGTTCCAAGATGTCAGGCTATTATGGCACCGCCCCGAAGGAATGGTACAGCATCACGCACAGTCTTGTCGGCACAAGCTGGTGGAGCGACCCTCCAGGGCGGTACCTGAACTTTGCCACGCTGGAACTCCGCGGCGATAAAACCGGCCTCTACCACTACGAGGCGTCATTTGCGGCGGAGACGCCGTTCTTGACGGTCAAGAACACCGGGGCGGACTGCGCGCTGAAGGTCCAAGAGCAGTTCAAGGCCATGTCCTTCGCCGCTCCCTGCATGAGCACGACCTCGAAATGGGGAATGACGCTGAGCAACACGTCACAAGGAAAAGAGACCTCCATCTGGAGCGGCGATATGAATTACAACAGCGATTCGTACACGCCTTTCGAAACAACCTTCAGCCTCGAGATCGGGATGAAAACCGGAGATTCCGCCACCGTGGCCAACAAGATGAGTTCCAGAAGCCTCCTCCGTTCCTTCCTGGGCAGCGGCTACGCCGAGTCCAGATTCGGCTCGGATGGGATGTGCGTTAAATACCCCTACACGCAATGGCGGTATCCGGTGCTCTTCAGCGTCGCGCCGGTGCCGGTCAACGATATGAGAGGGACGGGGCAGGCGGACATCCTTGTCTCGCGGAAAACCGCCGGCGCGCCGGGTGCCAGAGAGGCGGCGGGCCCGAACCTGTCCGTGGTCAGCATTGACGCCAAGGGGAAGGTGACGGCCGACACGACGATTCAAAACCTGAGCGTCGAGGACGCATGGAGCCTACTCGGGGTCGCCAACTTCGACGAGGCCTACCTGCCTGGCCTGCTGTTCTACGACTCGGCCCAGCGGGCTTTCTTCCAGGTGCCTTTGACCTTCGGTCCTGACGGCGCCACCGCCGGGGACGCCAAAAACATTGTTGCGCTCCAGCTCGCCGAGGGACAGGAGTTCGCCGGCGAGGGGGATTTCAACGGGGAGGGGCATAGCGACCTGCTCATCCGCGACACCACCACCGGCGCGCTCTCCATCTATTACATCACCTTCGGCGCGCTCGCGCAGGATCCTGCCGTGGTCGGAACCTGCACGGTGTCTTCCGCCCAGGATGTGAAGATCGGCGACTTCGACGGCAATGGCGTCGACGATCTTGTCTTGAGAGACGCCACAACCGGAGATTGCGTCATGATCCTGCTGGAGGCGGATGGCTCCATGCGAAGCGAGACCGTCGTTTCGGCGATGGAGAGCGCCTACCGAATCTGGGGAACCGGCGACTTCGACGGCGACGGCAAGGATGATCTCCTCTGGGTGGAGACGGCGACGGGCGCGCCGACCATTTTCCTCATGGACGGAGCCGCCGTGCTCAATCTGGGCGAGCCCAAGCTTCCAGGGAAACCGTGGAAAAACGGCGGCTCTCCGGCGGGCATAGGAGACTACAATGGCGACGGACGCTCCGACATTCTGTGGACTCGCAAGGACAAGAAGGGGCTTGTCTTATCGGTGAGTTTCATGGACGGACTTACCGTGTGCAAGAGCAAAATTGGCAAAAGCGGTCCTCTCAAGTTGCAGCTTGGGCTCGATGATCAGGTGATTGAGTAGTCACCTGCAGAACAGCCGGCGGTAGTCCGTCGGCGCATGCCCTGTGAGCTGCTTGAACCTGCGGCTGAAGTGATAGGGGGCGGGGCAACCCACCGCACTGTGACATCTTTGTCTTTCAGCAGCGGCGTCAGATCCTGGACGGCGGCGGTTGCCTTGAGCTTGCCCAAAGTGGTGGCGGCGACCTCGCGGATCCGTCAGTCCTCGTGCTTTCGCGTGCCGCGGAGCAGTTCCACGACCTTGTCATCGCCTGGCGCCGCCAAAAGTCCCAGTGCTTCTATCGCGCGCCAACGCAGCTCGGGGATACCTTCGACGGCGACGACGCGCAGCGGCTCCACAGCCTGATGGTCACCACTTCGCCCCAAGGTCTCGGCGGCATAGATCCGTATGGACAGATTCTGACCCGTGAGTTCCTTGTTGCCGAGAGCGGTCAGCAACGGCTCCATCGCCGGTTTACCGATCAAGATGAGGGCTTCCGCAGCCGTTTCTTTGAGCCATATGTTGCCGAGGTTTTTGACGAGACCGGGAGCGGCCCGCGGTTCTCTCAGTTTACCCAAAGCCGTCATCGCCTCGGTGTTGCTTATCCTCCCAAGAAGGAACTCGACCGCCTTGGGCTCGCGCATCTCGCCGAGCGCCCAGATCGCATTGGTGACCATGGCTCCATCTTTGCTTTTCAAGGCTTCCATGAGCGGCTCGACGGACGGAGCTCCGATCTTCACCAGAGCCTTGGCGGCCTCGCGTCCGGGCGAGGAGAGCGTCAGTCCCCAGTAGACGTCGGGCGGACTCCACGCATGCATCTTCTTCTGATGGGTCGGGCCATGGTCTTGCAGCAGCCCAATCAGGAACGGGATCGCCTCCTTGGCTCGGAGCTCTCCGAGCTGGTAGGCTCCTTGCATGCGTTCCGCCGGAGTACCCGCATACAAGGCCTCGATCTGCGCGCGGACACCTGTCGGCAGTTCCGTCGGGATCTGCTCCTTGGGAGTCGAGCTCTGCGTCCACACTGGCGTCGCGTTTCCACAGAGCAGGCACAGCACTACCAGCCCAACCGTGAATCTGGAGCTCAGTCTTTCCCTTTCATTGGTTGTTGACAGTGTGCGCCAAGGGGGTGATTTTGAGCTTGCCTGTGAGTGGTTCCTGGGGGCCCCCAGTGGTGGGGCGATAGCTCAAGACAACCTCCGTTCCCGGGAATAGGTGTACGTAGTTGTCCGGGAAAACGAATCCGCCGTCAACCGCGTCCACCTCCACGAACAACGCCGGTTTTCGCGTGGTTAGAATAACTTCCCTTTTCGCATGATGCGTGGAGCAGTTGATGTCGGCTTCCATCAGATCCAGATGTTTGTATGGCGCGAAAACGTGCGTGTTTTCAGAGCTTAGCCCGCCGCCAATCGCCTTCACGCGCAGGATGGAGTTCTCCCTTGTGTTTCCATGCGTGAAGAGCTGTTCCTGCTTCAACGTCATGATCCTTTTGTTTCCCAGCTTTTGCAGCTTGAAGGACTTCTCAAAGGTGTCGAGTATCGAACCGTCCGTCCTCCAAAGCTCCACGAGGACGTTGCCATCGACCGGTTGAATCACATCGCTTGTCAGCCACACCTGGACGTTCGCGCCTTCTTCCACGCATGACGCCAGTAGCGGCGCGAAGAAGCGGCGGGCGAAATGGTGGAGCGCCTTCCAGTTGAGGTTGTAGTCGATGCCCGACCACGAGATGGCTGGCCAGCAGTCGTTGAACTGCCAGTACAACGCCCCCATGGTCCATGGTTTCGAGCGCCGCCAGTGTTCGACCGCGGTCTTCATCGCCAGCGCCTGGTTGAGTTGCGTCAGATAGCAGATGTGCTCCATCGATGACGGGAGACGGAAGTTCGCGCAGATGTAATCGATGAGGAGCGCGTTCCATCCGCTTTTGCGCTGGTGGTGCTCGATCTCAGGCGAACCGGGATTGATGTTGTGCGGAGCGGCCATGTCTTTCACCGTCCTGAAATTCGGGAAGGACTGGAATCCGAATTCGCTCACAAATCGTGGTTTCACCTTCAGGTAGTCGCTGAATGGTTCCCGCTTTGAGCCCACGCCCCAGAAGTGCTCGTCTCCGATGTTCTGCTTTCCCCCGGGGAAGGGGGAGGCGGGCGTGAACGGGCGGCTGGGATCTTCCAGCTTGCAGGTGTGGCCGAGCATGTTCTGCAGCCTCCTGTAATCCTTCTTCACGAGCACCTCATGCTTTTTGTTTCTGCTCCACCACCGCCACACGCCCTCGTTCTCATTGTTGCCGCACCATAGCGCGACGCAGGCATGGCTGCTCAGCCGGCGTATCTGGTGCGTGACTTCCTCTTTGACGTTTCCCAGGAATTCGCTGGTGGCCGGATAGGCGCAGCATGCGAAAAGGAAATCCTGCCAGACCAGTATTCCCAACTCGTCGCAGAGGTCATAGAAGAGGTCGCTCTCATAGAGGCCGCCGCCCCAGACCCTCAGCATGTTCATATTGGCGTCGGCCGCGCTTCGCAGGAGGAATTGATACTTCTCAGCGGTGATCCGTGAGGGGAATGAGTCCGCCGGCAGCCAGTTGGCGCCTTTGGCGAAAACGGGAATCCCGTTCACCGTGAAGTAGAAACTCTCATCGTCCTTGTCGCGTTCGCGGACCAATTTGATGTCCCTGAATCCTATCTTCACACACTTGCTGTCTAACATCTTTCCGTCGTCATCAGCGATGGATAGTTCAAGCGCATGCAATGGCTGTCCGCCGTACCCGTTGGGATACCACCGCGCCGGATTGACCACCTCCATCACCAGGGATATTTTTCTTTTGCCAGACTTCAGCGTGAGTCTTTTTGCGGCACATTCGCCAATCACTTTTCCCTCCGAGTCCTTCAGCGCGCCTCTTAGGATCACCGCGCCTGAGCTTACCGCATCGACGTAAGTTTGGATTGACAGAGTCACGCCGCTCGACGTGAAGCTCTGGCTGGTGGTGACATATTCGATATACGCGTGTTCCGGTTCGATGACGCAGATGTCGCGCCATATCCCGGCGGTCGGCAGGCATGGCCCCCAGTCCCAGCCGAACTGGTACTGGGCTTTCCGCAGTTGATTGCGGTGCGTGATCCTCTCCTGCCCGAGAGGCCAGTGGTATTCCGAGCCCGCCACCTCGTAAGGGATTTGCAGGCTTTTCAATTCCCCGGCCTTGAACGGCGAGCTGAAACGTATTTCAATACTGTTTTCGCCAGGTATAACCATGTCGCTGATGTCGAACACATAGCGGCGGAACATGTTTTCGGTGGCGCCGGCCAGCTTTCCGTTTATCCTCACGGCCGCTATGGTGTCAAGACCTTCGCACTCGAGAAGCCTCTTCTTCGCGGGCCCCGGATCGCCGTCGATCCGGAAAGTCCGCGAATAGGTCCAGTCCCTGTCGCTGATCCACTGGGTCTGCAACTCGTTTGTGGAAAAGAAGGGGTCTGGAATTTTGCCAGCCGCCAGCAAGTCCGTGTGGACACATCCTGGAGCCGTGGCAGGACACTCCACGTTGCCGTCATACTCTTTGATGTGCCATTTACCGTTCAGCGTCATCGTGCGCATATCGAAAACTCCTTGTCAATGATATCGTGCGACCCCTACTCCAGCACGATCAAGCGGACGCCGTGCCCCTCGATGGGGAAGAAGCCGGGCTTGTACTGTCCCCAGGCCTGGTGCGCTTTGCCCTGCGTGTCGTAGTAGTAGCCGTTGTGGAATTCGCGGCCAGTCTCGGCGTCGAACACTTTCGCCGGATCGCGGCCGAGGAGCTCACGCGTGAAGGAGAACTCGGCGGAGACGGGCTCGCGGTTCTCGTTGACCACCACCAGCACCGCCCGGTTTTTCCCTTTGTACACCGAGGCGTGGACACGGGAGGACTTGATCTTGACATACTTGCCGGCGCGCCAGTAGCCGGTGAACCGGCACTCCTGTTCCTCACTGAAGAACCCCACGTATTTGTCCATGAGGTCCGACATGACCTTGTTGTCCTCGCTCAGTCCCCGGCGGTAGACCTCCGCGGTGATCCCGATGTCGTGCAGCAGGCACAGTCCGGCTTTCAGCCTGTTGCGGCGCCGGATCTCCTCCGCCGTGGAAACCTTCTCGGCGGTGCACCAGCTTGCCAGCAAATGGACGATGCCGCGCCTGGTGCGGAAGAGCGCCCGGAACTCGTCAAGGCTGAGCACGTCGAAGTCGTCCTGGTTTGACGAATGCTGGTCGAAGCCGTTCTCGACGTGCCATGCGACTTGGTTGAAGGCCCAGTCCGCTCCCATGTTGTTGAGCCACCACGGCTCGCGGCCAAGCTGCCAGCCTATCGTGTTGAGGCGTTTGCACAAATCATGACGCATCAACACGTTCCAGTGATGGTAAAACTCTTTGCGGATAGGGTCGTAGTCCTTGATCAGGAAGGTTGAGCCGTTGTCCCACCAGGTGCCGCTGGCCGGAGTTTTCGCGAGCAGCTTCTGGTGGTACCAGATGAAGCACTGGACCTGGCTATCGGTCCAGTTGCAAAAGACTTCCTCCTTCTCTCTCGTCCGTGTGATTTTGTAGGAGCCTTGGATGTTGTATCCCTGTTGGCTTTCCGCCAAGGGCTTGTCGTCCAGCTTGACCTTGCGTCCCGCCCATTCGCCGCCGAACGATTCCCACTCCGGCAAGTCATACATCATGTTTGAGTGGGATCCGTACAGGACCAGCTTCCGCCCTTTCTGGTAGTCTTGCCGGCAGCGCTTGAACAGATTCTCCATGTAGGAGTCGTTGAACCCGCCACGCGGATTCTGCGGCCTGCGGTCAATACCCCGCAGGAGCTTGTCGAGGGCGTCGAGGTCCTCGTTTTCCACCCAGTACCCGTCGTCGGACCGCCCCCAGCGCCGCCAGCCGAAGATAAGGTAGTCTCCGAAATCGTAACCTTCGCGGCCCCAGCCGATCTTGCGCTCGTTGGGCGTCTTCTTCACCGGGTCGACAAGCAGGGCGAAGCGCAGCGTGCGCTCCCGATCAAGGCTGGCGGCCCCGGCGAACACATTGATACGAAGCTCGACGCCTTTACCGGTCCGGACGTACTGCGCGGCCGGCAGCGCGTCGGACATCACCCAGTCGCGGTTGTCGTCGCCCAGCCACCACACACCCTTGTCGCCGTTGCCCAGGTAGGCGATTGGCACAAAGCTGCGCCACACGTCGTCCATGAAACCGGTCTTCAGCAGCAGACCGCTGTGCCAGACAACGCCCTGTCCAACGGGAAGGCCTCCTTTCCCGTTGTCGGGGCCGTCGATGAAACGCTGGATGTACATGGTGTCCGCCTGGGCCCAGAGCGGGATGACCAGAGTCAAGCGGTCGAGTTTTCCTCCTGGCGCGCCTTTGACGGACATCTTCACGTCGTACCAGCCGGTCATGTCCATCGTGCTGCTGAGGGTCACCGTCGCCGGACCGAGTTTGAAGCCGGACTCGACGCGGACCTTGGTGTCGGTGGCTTCGACGATCTTGGACTGCGCCTCGCTTTGCGCCACAACCTGTCCCCCCGCCTCGGCCTCCCAATGGATCGGAGCCGTCAGAATGTCCTCCAGCCCCTCGCCGCCTTCCGCTTTGATGCCCGCCGGCCGTCCGTCAGGCGCCAGCCGATACTCCCGCAGGCATGGCTTGCGAATGTTCTTCTCCTTATCCACCTGAATGGCGGTGAAGGGAGGGAATACCATTTCCTGCGTGCCCAGGGTGTTGCCCTCCCACGGGTACACCTTGCGCGTGAACGGTTCCTCGCGCTCGCCCACCAGCGATGTGCCGTCCGCTCCGAACAGTTTCAGGCGTGCGACGTATTCTCCTTCCGGCAACTTGCCTGGCTCCAGTATCATGGCTGACTGGTGGTTCTTCAGCTCCGACCGCTTGGCGGTCAAGGCCTTGTCGGCTCCTTTTGGGTAGATGGCCACCTCGAACGCGCTGGCGTTCAGTATGTTTTTGTCCATGCCGAAGAAGTCCACGTCGATGGAGCTTTCCGCGACACCATAGCTCGCCCAATACGCGAAGCTCCAGCGGAAGTCGCCTGCCTTCGGACGCCTTTCCTGCCACGGCTGCACCTGGGCCTTGAACACCTCGTCGGTGAGTTTTGCCACAGGTATCTTGACATCGTACAGTTTTACCTTCTCACCGTCAGCCTTGTCGTACGAGGCCAGGATGCGAAGCGAGCTGCCGCCATCCGGAAGAGTTAGAGCCTGTTTGAAGCTCACCGTCTGCTTCTCGCCCGGTTTCACTGTGACGGATTGGGATTTGTTATAGAGTTCCACCCCTTTCGGATCGGTGACTGAAGCGAGAATCAGCACCTGCTGCGGTTCCGCCGACTTGCCGACAACTTCGAACTCGAGGTTCATGTCGCCTTTGCGGATCTCGCCTGTCTGTAGAAAACGGAAGACGGGAGCCGCCGGATCGAACACCACATCGCCGAACAGGTGCCAATCCAACCAGCTCGGCGCACCGACCCAACCGGCGAAATAGTTCCCCGCGCAGCTGTCAGCCCGCACAAGCTGCACCACCCAGTCGCGCCCATCCAGCTTCTTCTCGCCAAACGCCTTGATCGGCGCCGCGACCTCCAAATCCCAGTGCTCGTCGTTTGTCGAACACTTCATCTCTCCGCCAAACGACCAGAGGGTCTCACTGCCTACCGTGCCATTGTAGAGCCATTCGTCACGGTGGAAGCCACGCGCGTTGGCCATGATCTTGTAGAAGCCCATCCCCTGCATGCAGGCGTTCTGACGTCCTTTCGTGGCGAGCTGGATCTCGACATGGTCGTCCCACAGTATGGCGCTGAGCTCGTTCTCTTTGACGTTGGCGATCGGCCATGTCCCCTTGGGGTGCGGGGAACGCATGGCGATATAGATGTTGGTGTCGTCATATCCGATGTACCACGTGACGTCCTGCTGTCGCGTCACGATCGAAAGAGGTCCCTGCGTGATCATCCCCGTGATGGCTGGGCACTCCGCGTATTCTTTGTCGTGTATCACCCCGTCGACCACGGGAGGTTTACTGAGCTTGGCGATCCGCCATGCGGGGGGGGCTCCCGCGCTCGTGTCCGCCGCCAGCGCGTCTGGGGCGCGTCCAAGTGTCGGGGCGGCGATCAGCAGGGCCATTGCGAACAATCTACTCGTCCTCATAGCGTCTCCTTCTTTATATGCTCAATTCTCAACAGTTATTTCGCCACTGGCCCGACTATCGGATCCGGTTTCAGATCGGCTCCTATGGTGCCGCCGTTCTCGCCTTTGCCGCGCAATGCCGGCAGTGAATACGGGGTGTCGGCGTATTCGGTGCGTTCCGCGGTGGACTTCTTGTCCATGCCTGTTTTCTCGACAAACAGATTGAATTTTCCGAAATCGTAGGCGGTGTCCGTCGACCTCTTGAGTTCGGACTCATAATCCCTTATGAACACTCCTCCCATATTGAAGAAATTCCGATCGGCGGAGAGGATTGTCCCCAGTTCGAAGACCGTGCCCTTGTACTGCCTCATCACGCCGTAGTTTGTGGCGCAGTTGATAAACGCGCAGTTGGTGACCGACACCCGCGTGTCCTTGGTCGCACTCATGTTGATAGCCGTGCTGAAGCCGTAGAAGGTGCAGTGTGAAAACGACATTGAGCATTTGTCTCCCGTTGTCGCACCATCAGACTTGACGTCTTTGCCGTTGACGAAGATGCAGTTCTTCATATTCACTTTCGCCGCTCTACCCGCCGTGATGGCTTTGGCGGGATTGCCGCGGACGATGCAGTTCTCCATTTCAAACTCGCCCTCATAAAACTCGACGCCTCCTCTGAAGGCGTCGTTTTCGATGAGGCAGTTCAGGTATCTTACCTGGCAGGGGCTTTTCTCATTCATCATAACATCGACGATCCCGCAGCCGGCGTTCGTGTCGAAACGCGAGTTCATCACAATCGACTCGGCGCTGTGATTGCTGATCCCCTGATCCATGTTCATGCATCCCCGAACATTCTCGAAGACGATTCCTTTCCCCCAGCACGTGGCGAAGCCGTCTCCGACGCAATACATGCTGGTCATGTTGCGGATCGTGACATGGCTTGGGCCAGCAACGCTGACGCCACCATGCCCGGGTGCTTCAATCTTGACGTCAGCCGGAGTTTTTCCCGAGGGCAGCTTCACGAACAACGTGTTATGAAGCGGATCTTTGGACTTTTTGAAAAGCAGGTAGGTCCCTTCCGTCAAGTCCTCACGCTTTTTGACGAAGGTTGACGCATTGCCGTCGAGGAATACTATCGGGAAGCCGGACCAGTACCCCTGCTGGTCCATGACCCATGCGTTGTTCCCAAGGGCTGTGCTGAAGACGCCGCCCCCCTCGTCCTTCCATTTCTCCGCGGTGTAATGGGTCAGATAGGAGAGGGTCGCCCCATGGCCGTCGACGATGGTTGGCTGCTCCTTCGTTCCACTAAGACGGGCGTCTTTGAACTGTACTCCCTCATTGTACGGTGCCTTATTTGGCGCGAGGTGGATCGTGTCGCCGCCCTTGATCGTGTTCAGCGCCTTTGCGATCGTCAGGAAGGGCTTCTCCGTGTCCCCAGGATTCAGATCATTCCCTTTCAGGTTGTCGACATAGTATTCGGCGGCTCCTGAGGTCATTGAAGACAAAAGAGCGGCGAGGCAAGCGGTTGCGGCTATGATGTTTGCCTTCATTGACGAGTTCCTCAATATGTTGTTATATATGGTTATGAATCCGAGTTGGTTTGAATTCGGTGAAGTCTGATCACTGTTTGTCGAACCAGGTGGCGTAGGACCAGTAGCCGCTTCCTGAGGCTATGTCGGCGTTCGTCCAATAACCATACGCCTCGCTTAGCCAACGCGATCTCATCTCGTTGGTCTTGGGGATCCATTTGGCGTGGCCGTCATAAAACATGCTATTGAAGCCTTTGCCTTGATGGGTCCGATTGGTGTTGATGCCATAGCCGTCAAAGCATTGGATCAGGCTGGTGGTGTGCTGTTGTTGCCCGTACCAGCTTTTGTCCGGATCCCAGTAGGCGCCGTTTCTTCCGGGCTCGCCGAACTTTCCTTTTCTGCCGTCGTAGTAGGGGTTCGAGTTGAGCGCATATGACCCTCGTATGTTGACGGCCGCGGGATTCGCCTGCACGGCGGCGCACTTGTCGGGCAAAGTCCACGTGTTGTTCTTGTAGCAGTCGTACGCTAATTCGTTGTTCCCGTAGTCCGCGCGGTAGTCGGGGCAGAGAAATACCATGGATGGGGGGAGATAACCACAGCCGATTAGCGCGCCAACTCCCCACCATTGGGAGGGACGCAGAGGGTCTGTGCTTTCGTTGTCTCCGTACCAGTAGCCGGAGCCGTACCAGGTGTTGCTGCGGATTCGGTTCCAGATGTTGGTCATGGGGAGATGGTTGTTATAGTCCTGGGCGTAATAGCCAGTCCCCAGGTACAGCTGTTTGTGGTTACTGATGCAGCTTGCCCTTTTAGCCATCGCCCTCGCCTGGCCCAAGGCGGGAAGCAGGAGAGACGCCAGGATGGCGATGATCGCTATCACCACCAATAACTCAATAAGCGTGAATACTTTCCCCCCGCCGTCTTTTTCCCCTTTGAGGGGGGGGCTCCGTGTGGATATAAAGGTATGTCTCGACATGACAGCCCCCTGTCTGCTGTGTTTCCTAATATCGCAGTTTCTCTAAAAACTCATGCCCGTTCTTCATGTTCCTCAGCGTCTCTTCAGGTGATTGGGAGCCATTCCAGAGACGCATGAACTCGGGGGTCCAGACATCCCGCTCCAGCTTCCATTGTATGGCGTTCGGCAGGACGTTGCGCCGCGCCGCGGCGAACTCCCGGAGCGCGGCCGACCCGCGGGAATCGTGGGGATAGGCGGTCGTGATGGCCTTAACACGCGCCGGCACGTCGCCGCCTCTGAGGGCGAGCGCATTCTGGTTTTCTTCGCTCAGGATGTGCGTCAACCAGCGGCAGGCGTGCAGATGGAAATCGCTGTTCCTGCGAATCGCCAATCCCACCGTGTTGAGGTCTCCCGTGCCGCCGCCGCTGGTGGGAAGCGGCAGTATTTCCGTCTCAAAATCCGCATGCGCGCGGATTGAGGGAGCCAGGTAGGTGCCCTGGACGTACAAGGCTATTCTTCCCGCCATGAACTGGCTCAGGGAGTCAGCCTTGTCGATGATCGAGACATGGAGGGATGAGGGGATTCGTGACATCGTTCCTATCCATTTGGCCATGGCCAGGGCTCTGTCGCCCATATATTCCGAGCTCTGGTATTCCCCGTCAGGCTTGAACACCCCGAACGACAGCAGAAGCAGATAGACGCAGGGGATTGAGATGAGGTAAGGCCCACGATGGAGTTTTTCGGATGCCGCCGAGGCAAGGCTGGCAAGCTCCTCCCATCCCAGATTTTTTCCTGACGCATCAACGCCTGATATTTGTTTAAGCAATCCCTTGTTGCAGTAGACCACTGGCACCGAGGCCTCCTGCGGCAACGCGTAGAGCTTTCCCTTGTGGCGGCATGCGTCAAGCAGCCTCTTCTCGAACGGGGCTCCGCACGAGAAGAAACGCTCGCATAGGTCGTCCATTGCAAACAGGAATCCTTTTTCGGCGAGCTCCGGTATGTCCGACGCCTTGACGTTGAAGACATCCGGCAGGCTGTCGACGCCACCGCTCGGCGACAATTCCTCGTTCGTGGTGAGGCGCGGCAGTATGTCAACGCCAGGCATGCTTTCGGAGAACCGCTGTATCTGTTCGTCCCATGAGATTTTGTTGTTTCCAGAGTAATCGAAGATCCCCATCTTCATGCGTATGGCATTGGTGGAATTCAGCGGCGTGTCACGGTAAGGGGAAGCGGTCTTCCGCATCTCGCTGTAGGAGTCGAAGAGTGCCCTGTTGACGAATCTATCCTTCCCGCATGGGTGCGTTATGAGTTGATCATCCGCAAGTTTTTTCAGCACTTTTCTCAATGTCAGACGGTTGACGCCGTAGATCCCCGAGAGTTCCCTTTCAGAAGGCAAGCTGTCCCGCCCCTCGGAACTCATCCGCAGGACGAGTTTCTTCAGTTCATCCTCAAGCCACAGCGAAACGGACTCCGTGGGCCGTCCGCTGCGCCTGCCCTGACACATCCTGTCCGTAGCCGCCATGATGCATTCCCGTATTTAATAAACCAACTGGTATATATTATTATGCATGTTGGTGTATTTGTCAAGTGGCACCGATTATTTTGTTATGAACCCTACGTGCGAGTGAGATGGCCGCCAAGGAGGAGAAAACCGATGGTGTCTCGCATCCAAACTGTAGTGGAACCGCGTAATCCCGCCGCGTTTCTTGCTCACCGGCAGAACAGCCGGCGGTAGTCCGTCGGCGCATGGCCGGTGAGCTGCTTGAACCTGCGGCTGAAGTGATAGGGATCGGGGTATCCTACCGCAACGGCTATATCGTTGATTGTCCTTGCGGGATCTGAGAGCATCTCGACGGCCAGTTGCGTCTTGAACTGGTCGATGTAGTTCTTCGCCGTCACGCCTGTCATCTGCTTGAAGCGTCGCTTGAACTGCGTGGGACTTGTGTTGCAGTACTCGGCCATGGAATCGATGTCCCACCAGCGAACTGGTTCCTTCCGTATCTCCACTAACAGCGAGTCGAACGCCTCGCTCAGAGGCGAGGCCTCCGTGGCCTTGTTCTCGAAATAAAGCTCCACGAGCAGGTTTTGAAGCGCGAGGTTGGCTTTGATCTGTCCGTCGTCGGAGGTGTCGCCCGCAAGCTCGATGACGGGCAGCAGGCGTCTCGCCGGTCCAATCCTCAGTATGCCATCCTTCAGAATGCCCGATTCGAACAGCAGGTCGGCCACCGGTCCGTGGAACGATATGGCGTCCTCGACATACGGCGCGCCGTCACCAGAATACTTGTGCAGGGCTCCCGGGCTGACGAGGATGGCGTCCCCCTTTTCGACCGGACGGACGACACCGTCGGAGGCGGCGCAATACCAGCCGTTGCCGTCGTACATGTGGGACAGGTCGTAGTAGGCGAACGGGCGGAACTCCAGTTCCTTGGGGCGACGGGGAGCGGCCTGCCATCCTCTGCAGAACTTGCAGATCCACAGCCCGTACCGTTGATGGATCCCCCGGATGCCCTTGGGCAGCAGATGTCCTGGCGATGCGCCAGTTTTGGCATTTTGTTTGGTCTTATTATCCATGGATGGGAATCAGTCCTTTGGTATAATGGAAGACAGATAGGGTAAATATCAACCCGAATATACAAATGATGGTGTGAAGCAAAGGAGGTTGCGATGGGCGGCAGACTGGCGTTGCGGGGTGGGGAGAAGGCGTGTGGCGGGACGGCGTTTCCCACATGGCCGCAGTACGGGCGCGGCGAGGTTGACGCGTTGACGAGAGCGCTTGAAAGCGGGGTCTGGGGAGTTGGCGGGAATGAGACGGCGCGCTTCGAGAAGGCGTTCGCGGCCTACCAGCAGTGCGGCCACTGCGTGAGCATGGTCAACGGTTCGGCGACGCTGCGTAACGCCCTGCTGGCGTGCGGACTCGAGGAGGGCTCGGAAGTGATCGTTCCGCCGTACACGTTTCTGGCGACGGCGACCGCCGTGATCGAGGCTAATTGCGTGCCCGTCTTCGCCGACATCGACCCCGATACCTACTGCCTTGACCACCGCAAGGTCGAGGCGGCCATCACCAGCCGCACACGGGCGGTGATACCGGTTCATCTCGGAGGACATCCCGCGGAGATGGACGCGTTGATGGATATCGCCGCGCGGCGCGGCCTCCACGTCATCGAGGATTGCGCTCATGCGCATGGCTCGGAATTCAATGGCAAAAAGGTGGGCTCGCTCGGGCACATCGGCAGCTTCTCATTCCAATCCAGCAAGAATCTGTGCTGTGGCGAGGGTGGCGCAATTGTGACGAACGATGAAGTTCTGGCGGACCGATGCTGGAGCATCCACAACTGCGGCAGAGTCAGAGGAGGCGCATGGTACGGTCACGAGACGATAGGAGGCAACTATCGGCTTTCGCAGTTCCAGGCTGCGATTCTAAATGAGCAGCTGACGAGGCTTGACGCGCAGATCGAGAAACGGCAGGTCAACGCCGACTATCTGAACAAGAGGCTTGCGGAAATCCCCGGCATCAAGCCGCTTGTCCGAAAAAAAGAGGCGACGCGGCACTCGTACCACTTGTATATCTTCCGCTACGATAAAGAGGCGTTCGGCGGCATCTCACGGGGGAGATTTCTTGAGGCCCTCAGAGCCGAAGGGGTTCCCGTGTCGGAAGGGTATGGCGTACCCATTTACCATCAGCCTCTTTTCGAGAAAAAGAACTTCGGACCATTCGCGGGCTGGAAGCGCGGCAGACCCGATTTAAACTATCGTGAGACGCGGTGCGAGGCCGCCGAGAAGGCGGCGTACGAGGAGGGGTGCTGGTTGTATCAAAGCATGCTCCTCGGCGAGAGGACGGATATGGACGGCGTGGTCGACGCGTTCGCCAAGGTGTACGAGAACAGGGACGAGTTGCGGGATGATGCGGACGAGGTGGCGGCATGAGAATCGGGACGGCGACGCGGCGGATCACTCCGCGGGCGGGAAGTGAGTTGTGTGGCTTCGTCGCGAGGGCGCAGCCGTCCACCGGGATTCACGATGATCTCTTCGCCAAGGTTTTGCTCCTGCGGAGCGGCGGTGCCACCGTTCTGTGGATCCATTGCGACCTGGTCGGCTTCTCCAACAAACTCGCGTGCGGCATCCGACGGGAGGTGGCGGACAGGCTCGGGGTCGGCATCGACAGCGTGCTCCTGAGCGCCACGCACACGCATGCGGGCCCCGCGACGGTGGCGTTGAGGAACTGCGGAGCCGTCGACCCCGCTTACCTTGATTTTCTCAAAGCGGAGATCCTGGGTGGGGCCGTGGAGGCTACGGCATCCATGGAGGATGTCTCTCCACTGTATGCGGAGACTGTTCTGGAGGGCATCACTCTGGATCGGAGAGCAGCGAGCGAGAACTCGCATGTGGACAACCACTTGCCAGTCATCGCATTCGCCAGGGGTGACGGCTCGCTCGCCGCCGTGGTCACGAACTTCGCCGTCCATAATGTGGGATTTTCCTCGGACAACCGTCTCATATCTGCCGACATCGCCGGCTTCGCCGCGGCGCGCGCCAGTGCCCGCCTGCCGGGTGGGCCGATGGTTCTTGTGGCCAATGGCGGGTGCGGCAACATTCATCCGGCGAGGAGGGAAGACGGTCGTCCCGCTGTCGAGAGTGTCGGCTCCGCTCTTGGCGATTGTGTCGCGGGTCTGATCCCCCGGCTTGAACCCAGCCGCGAAACCGGACTGAGGGCACTGTTTTCCGTGGTGGAGTTGCCAGTGGAAACCGTCTCACTCGCGAAGCTCGACGCGATGATGGATGACCACGAAAAATCTTTTCAGGAAAGCTCACGCGGGTACGTCGACACGCGCATTCACGAGGCGATGCGCGCGTGGTATGAGGAGACGAGGCGTTTGATTGAGAACGGCGCCGCGCCTGCCACCGTCGAGGCGTATGTCCATATTTTGAAAATCGGTCCGGCGGTTTTCATCGGGATCAATGCGGAAGTCTTCTCTGTAATGGCGGAGAGACTTCGCAAGAACATCGGCATGGAACGGCTCTTCGTTGTCGGCTATGCCAACGGATGCGTCGGCTATCTTCCTCCCAGTGAAGTGTATGCGGAGGGCGGGTACGAGGTCGACCTCGCCTACAAGTTCTACGGCAACTTCATGCTCAAAGCCGGGGCGTTCGAGATCATCCAAAAGAAAACGGAGGAAATGCTGGCGTCGATTGAGAACTCCTAATCGCACGGGCGGCTTGACAAACGGGGCAAAGTGTCTTATACTCCTATATAAGATGATGTGTCAGACAGACTCAGCCTCAACGCAAGGGGAAGCCGCAGCCATGGACGATTTGGCCACAGTTGACAAATCCTCGCCAGTGCCGCTCTATCATCAGATCAAGACCCGCATCCTCGTCAGCATTCAGGCGGGCAAGCTTCCTCCGAAGTCGAGGCTTCCCGCCGAGACCGAGCTGGCGAAGTCGCTGGACATCAGTCCGATGACCGTGCGGCAGGCCTACACCACACTGGTCAACGAGGGTATCCTCTACCGCAGGCAGGGCAAAGGCACATTCGTGGCCGAGCCTGCGCCGGCCTCCGCTCCCTCTCCCGCGAAGCGGACCACCACCGACATCGGTTTCGTCTGCGAGAGCTACACCGGCACGCTCACGTATTATGCCCGGATGCTGAAAGCGGTGGAGGAGGCGTGCGCCGAGCGCTCCTACAAACTCCACCTGTTCTCCACGAACAGGAAACGCATTGACACGGCCGACAATTTCCTGCTGATGAATCT
>CAYTFM010000004.1:54972-78288 GCA_964436735.1 uncultured Victivallales bacterium
TTAAAGGATCGGTCACGGAAGTTACCAGCCCGTAGGTATTATACGCATACTGCAACCCGTTTGGGCCGGTAGATGGAGTCACAATTCGCGTGGCCCGATTGTTGCTGTCATAAGTGTACGTCTTACGGGACTCGGGCGTACCCCTGGTGCTTGTCGACAATGATTGTCTGGATGGTCGGGTGACCTCTGTCGTCTTTGACGATGGGCACGTCGCCGAACTGGCGGTGCGGAAACTTGTCGCCCAAGGTCGTCGAAGGATTGCCCTGCTTGCGGGTCCCCGAACCGAGTCGAAGGGCAATCTGGTGACGCGCCGTGGCGACAAACTGGCTACCGCCTACGAGAACGCCATGCGCGCGGCGGGACTTTCCTGCCCGAAGTCATATGTGGCGTCATGCGACTACAGCGAGGCGGCGGCGGTTGCGGCCACCGAGCACCTTTTCTCCTCGCGCCAACCTCCCGACGCCCTGATCATCAACGGCGACCTTATCACGAAGTCCGCGCTGCGCGTGATTGAAAAGAAGGGGCTTGCGCTCGGTGTCGATGTCGCCGTTTTGAACTACGCCGACGGCGAGGACTCGCCATGCCTTTTCATCACCAAGCCGCTTGAGGAAGTCGGGAGGATTTCGGTCGAGACGCTGCGTCGTCTGATGCGCGACGACCACCTATCCGTCCGCCGGATCGTCGTCCCGATCGGCGATCCCGCCTAAGATTTTCAGTCGCCTGAAAATCTATAACAGCGGAAAGTCGGATTTGATCCGCCTGAACTCGGAGAGAAGCTCTTTTTCCGCTTTGTTTTTGTGGCGGTATACGGTGCTGTCGTCGAGCCCGAGGAGGCTTGCTATCTCCTTGGGCGTCTTCCCCTTTCTCAGCAGTTCGAAGGTGGCGACCACCTCCTTGCCAAGTCTCTTTTCGAGGCGCTCCAACGCGAGGTCGAGGATGAACGCCTTCCACTCCTCCTCGGCAAGCCGGTCGATCTCAGACTGCGGGAGTTCCATTGTCAGATCGAGGTCGACCACGGGGGCGGCCTCGTCCTGCACGTACACGAGCCTGTCCGCCTTTTTGCTCCTATAGAAGTCGGCGATCTGGTGGCAGGCGATCGTCGCCAGCCAGTTTCGGAAAAGTCCCTTCGCCGCGTCGTAGGTGAAACCGGGGAGTTTCTCGAAGGACTTCACAAGCACGTTTTGCAGGATGTCCTTGGCGTCGTGGTCGGGGATGCCGCGTCCTTTGATGAAGCGCAGCAGAAAACCTTGGTATTTCTCGAAGAACCGTGACCAGGAGCGCTCGTCTCCACCGTCTTTCACCTTCTCGAGGAGGGTGAGACTTGTTTTGAGGGAATCTTCCATAGTCGAACCCCGTCGCTTGTTCGGGTGTGTATGGTGAAATATAGTTTCCCCAGCCCTAAAAGCCACAGCTTGAATAGATCAGGATATCTCTCCATGCCCACGATCAGTTTACATTGCCCGAAGTGCGGCGCGCCATTGGAGAAGACGGACGGTTCGCTGGCGGGGGGCGCGGCCGAGTGCCCGAAGTGCGGAGGGACCATGCTGCTTCCCGCCCTCGAGGCGCGGCCGGGCATGGAGTTCGGCGGTTTCATGATCGAGCGGAAGCTTGGGGTGGGAGGGATGGGCGAGGTGTGGCTCGCCACCCAGACATCGATGTCGCGCAAGGTCGCCCTCAAAATACTTCCTCCCGCCTTGTCGGCCAACTAGGCGTTTGTCGCGCGCTTCACGGCGGAGGTGAAGACCTCGGCGAAGCTCATACACCCGCACATCGTCACGGCGTTCGACGCCGGCGCGGACAAGGGGGTGCGATTTCTCGCCATGTCGTATGTCGAGGGCGTCTCGCTGGAAGTTCTGCTCAAAGGAGGAAAGCCTCTTCCCGAAAGGCAGGCGTTGACGATCGCGCGGCAGGTGGCCGACGCCCTCCGCTACTCGTGGGACGACTTCAAGTTGCTGCACCGCGACATCAAGCCGGCGAACATCATGCTCGACACCAAGGGCCGCGCCATCCTCATGGACATGGGCATCGCCAAATGCCTCGTCGAGGAACCGTCCCTCACCGTGACCGGCAGCGTCGTCGGCACACCCTACTACATAAGTCCCGAACAGGCCAGGGCGGACAAGGCGGTCGACCACCGCGCCGATATCTACTCGCTTGGCGCCACCTTGTTCCACGCCGTCACCGGCACGGTTCCCTTCGACGCGCCGTCGTCCATCATGATCATGCTGATGCACGTGAACGATTCGCTGCCATCGCCGCGGGAGCGGAACCCGCGTGTCACAGAGCCCTGCGCCGCGCTTCTCACAACCATGATGGCGAAGTCGCCCGAGGAGCGGCAGCAGTCATGGGATGCCGTGGTCCACGACCTCGACCTTGTGCTGAAAGGCAATTATCCGATCACAGGAAAGACCCGAGCCACGTTTCCGTCCGCGTCCTTCGTTGAGAAGTTTCCCCGTCTCAGGATCGTCATCTGCGCCATGGTCGCCATTCTCGCCCTCGCCCTCGTGGTCGCGCTGTTCGCCAAGAAGACGCGGAAGAGTAGGGAGGCTGACGAGGTGGCGGAGATTGAGCGGCTGCTGGGCGTCGATCCGGCAAAGCTTGAGCGTGAGATGAAGGCGGCGCAGGCCATGAACAAGAAAGAGGCGACAGGGAATCTCGTTGATGCCGTGGAGGCGCAGAAGACGTCGGACGGGCATCACCAGACGGGCTTCCTTCTTGACGACCAGAAGATAGCGGCGCGGGTCAAGGAGGCGCGGACGAGAAGAAGCGACAAGGTCATTGTCTGCTCTCCCAACGGCGGCGACGGGGCTGTCACACTGCTTGAAGCGTTCGCGCTGTTGCGGGACGGCATGACGCTCCGACTCAAGCAGGGCACCTACGACCGGGGGATGAAGGGCGGGCAGGAGGGTGGAAAGCTCATTGTGGTGGCCGGCAAGACGAATGTGACGATCGAGGCGGAGAAGGCCGAAGGTGGGGGATTGGTCGCTATCGGACCGGTGCTGACGTTGCACGGGTGCGCGGGATGCGTGGTGCGGAACGTGACTGGCACATCGCTTGCGCTGAGCAAATCATCCGGCGTCACGGTGGTCGACTCCTATTTCAAGCACGGGGTATTTCTGCAGGATAACAACCGGGATGTTCTTCTCCACAACTGCCATATCGCCCATGGCATGCAGGTGCTGAGCTCCGCGTTGTTCTCGCACTGCGATCTCTTCAGTGTCGGCGGGGAGGTGATGCGGCTTCACGTTCCCGTGTCCATCGGCATGAGCAACTGCATTCTGGGAAATCTCGGGTTGGTCAAAGGGCAGAAGGGGTTTTGCATGCTACGCAACTGCGCATTTTTCGCGCGTGGTGGCATGCCGTACGGGATGGTGTTCGACATCGGCGAGGTGATGTCCGGCAACACAAAGCCGGTCGAACTATGCTCCACTCCGGAGGATTTGCGGAGCTATTTCAAGATGAAGGACTGCCTCACGGTCGATCCGAGGTTCAAAGACTTTGAGAAGGGGGACTACCGACTGATGGACGAGTCGCCATGCAAGAGGACGGCGTCCGATGGTGGCGACATCGGCGTCTCGGCGGACAGCCATCCCTTCTCCCGTCCGTGGGCGGTTGCCGACGCCTCGGCTACGGTCGACTCGGATCGCCTGAAAGGTGCGGAAAGCCGTCCGCGCCCGTTGCTCAAAAAACTGCTTCAACAACGCGAGCGGCACCCGAACCGGTAAGCGAACCTTTCTTGTGTAAGTTCAGACTTCCTTTTAGGTTGAGCTCAACATATAAGGAAGTCTGAGAGTATACCTATAATCAAGGCAAGAAGGGAGCAAATGGCGAGGTATTGTATAGCGGATTATGATAACCGACGAAGCGTCACCCGTTCCCATGCGCACTAATGATTCTTAATTGGTAGAAGAGCATCTTGTCAAACGTGTGGCTGGCAGTTGCGCTTCTGCTGTCACTTGTATACTTCATCCAGTGTTTGACCGGGGCGATGAGGCTGTCTCTGACCTGGGACGAGCCGAGCTTCATCTCGGCAGGATATGTTTACCTTACGAAGGGCGAGTTCAGCCTCAATCCCTCCCACCCTCCTCTCATGCAGGAACTTGAGGCCTTGCCGCTCCTTTCTCTTGATCTTAACGTGCCTGAGTATCCGGCGCGCTGGCTCTCTGCCACAAACCCGGTGGCGGGCTACGGCCGCGCATTAATCTTTGACAGCGGCAACGATCCACGCAGGATAGCAGCGCTTGCGCGGCTCCCGGTTATGCTCATCGGAGCGATGCTGGTGCTCGCCATATTCCTCTGGGGCAGGAGCGTGTTCGGCCCCGGCCCCGCGGCCGCCGCCGCGGCACTCGCGTCGTTCTGTCCCAATCTTCTCACGCACGCGAAACTCGCGACTGAGGATATCGGTTGTTCGGCATTCTTTTTTCGCGCCATATGGAGCTTCTGGCACGCCTCTCGAAAGCCCCTTATCCGCACCTGGGCAATCTGTGGTTTCATCACCGGACTGGCGCTTCTTTCCAAATACACCGCGCTGTTGCTGGGCCTCGCATATCTTTTGCTTTCCATATGGCTTGTCCTGAAAAAGGAAAATGGATTGAAGCCTCTTGCACTGCTTAAGGGTCTTGCGGTAACGGGAGGCATCGCAGGATTCGTGGTCGGGGCAGGCTACAATTTCACTTTTGGCTGGCACACTATCTGACGGGAATATCGAAAATCTATCAAGATCAGGTTCCTCATGGATACTATTATTACCTGTTAGGAAAGGTGTCGACCGAACCGTGGTGGTATTTCAACATAGTCGGACTGGCAACTAAAATGCCGCTTCCGACAATCATACTTATTGGAACCGCGGCGGCCGCATGCCTGAAAGATCGAACGAGATCTGAGCAGATCATATTTCTCCTTGTGCCGGCGGCGCTGATAATCACCGCATCTTTTTTCGACAAGGCGAATCTGGGCATCCGCCGCATTCTGCCGGCTTTCCCGTTTCTTTTGTTGTTCACCGCTCATGCCATCACGGGAAAGGCAGGCAGTCTGAAAAAAATTAGTCATGATTACCCTCATTGCCTGGACTGCCGTCGAATCTTCTCTGGTGTATCCGTTTCACCTGTCATATCTCAACACTCTGGCAGGAGGCCCGAAGAGCGGTCCCTATATCTTCGAGGACAGCAACATAGACTGGGGACAGGATCTCCCGTCACTTGCCATGTGGCAGAAAAACCACCCCGACGCGGCTCCTCTCAAACTGGCGTATTTCGGAACCGCGCGCCCGCAGGCTTACGGGGTGGTCGCCCTGCCGATGCCACCGGAAGATATTATGGATCCCAAGCCCGGCAGCGTGTACGCGATCAGCGCGCATATTCTCGCGCACTTCAGGAAGAACAAGATCCTCACGGGCGTGGATTCTGACTGGCTGGGGAAATACACTCCGACCGACAATGCGGGATATTCTTTATACATATACAGATCCTGATTCACGGTTACGCGAAAACCATGAAAGGACAGCCATGAGAATCCTCTTTTTGAAAACCGGTCTTCAGCATGTCGACGATACGTTCCGGATCGCTGTCGGAGACCTCGCCGGCAACATCCTTCCGTTTAAGGACGGACTTCTCGAGAAACCGGTTCCCTGCGTCATGGCCGGCATGCACTACAACACTCCTTGGACACGGGATGCCGCCTTCAACTCCTGGTGTGCCGCAGGACTGCTCTGCCTCGAGGAGGCCCGGAACACCTTGCTGGCAGTGCTGACGCGGGACAAGTCTGGCACCCGCATCGGGGGAGAGTACTGGGACGCCGTGGTCTGGACCACCGGCGCATGGCACTATTACCTTTACACAGGCGACCGGGAGTTTCTGCGGACGGCCCTCGAGGCGACGACCACCTCCCTGGCCTTCTTCGAGGACACGGAACTGGATCCCTCCGACGGACTGTTCCGTGGCGGCGCCTGTTTCCAAGACGGCGTCGCGGGCTCTCCCGCACAGTTCGCGGAACCGGGCTCCTTCATTGGACATCACCGTCACCCGCTCATCAGCACCAGGCGGATACCACGTGGCAGTCAACGGCGTGGTCATCGATGGAATCCACCCGGCGTTAATCCCACAACAGGGACGGTCAGCGTAAAGAGAACTCTCATATGAGCTCATTCAGCTATTCGAGTAAAAGAGGGGCGAGGGAGATGGAACATCCGACGGAAGCAAGAATCATTATATTGAGGTAGAAGATTGGTAGCGGCTCTCGGATTCGAACCGAGGACCTGCGGATTATGATTCCGACGCTCTAACCAGCTGAGCTAAGCCGCCACGCGGCCGATATTGTAGCATCCAAACAGCGCGGGCGCAAGGGCCACAGCGCGTCAACCGCGAAAGATGGGGGTAATTTCCCTTTCCATACACATGGATGCGAAGGGCTGCCGCAACGTGACCCCACGCTCACGCATGGGGCTCTGTTTTGGCCGCAGCTTCATCCGAGCCCTATGCGGCAGGCTGGTGGCCGCTGGTCAAGGCCGAGGCGCAGGTTCCTTGCGCCAGGCCAACGAGCGGACGTGGGCCGCGACGGATTCCGCCAAGGCCTCGAGGTTGTAGCCACCCTCGAGCACGGAGACGACGCGCCCTTCGCAGCACTTCTCGGCGATCTCCACGACCACCGTGGTCAATGCGGCGTAGCCGTCGGCCGTCAATTTCATGCCGCCAAGCGGGTCGTCCTTATGGGCGTCGAACCCCGCGGAGATCAGGATGAGGTCGGGGTGAAAGGCGAGGGCCGCTGGACGCAGTTTCTCCTCGAACACTTTCAGATATGCCGCATCGTCCGCGCCACGGGGTAGCGGTACATTGAACTTCGTGCCTTTGGCCTCGCCTTCCCCCGACTCGTCAGCTTTACCCGTGCCCGGATAGAGCGGATCCTGATGGACGTCGAAGAGCATCACGGAAGGATCACTGTTGAAAATGTTCTGCGTTCCGTTGCCGTGGTGGACGTCGAAGTCGACGATGAGCACTTTCCTGGCACCGTGCTTCTTCTCCGCATAGACAGCGGCGATGGCGACGTTGTTGAAAAGGCAGAAACCCATGGGACGCATACCAGACGAATGGTGCCCCGGGGGACGGATGGCGCAGAAGGCGCGGCGGGCCTTGCCGGTCATGACGGCGTCCGCAGCGGCGACGGCGCAGCCGACGGCGGCGACGGCTGCCTTGTAGGTGCCTTCGGAGATGGGTGTGCTGGGCTCGAGAAGACCGCCGTCCGCGGCGCAGAACTGTTGGATCTTCCTGCGGTGCTCGATAGGATGGACCTCGTCGATCCAGCGTTCGGTGTCAGGGGCAGGGCCAACTCGGATAAGACTGCCGCCGAGACCGCACTTGTCGACTCCCCGCAGGGCGGCCTCAAGACGCGCGGGTCTTTCGGGATGATCGTCCCCCACGTCATGCCCGAGGCATATGGCGTCATAGGCGAGTGCGAGTCGAGCCATGGCACATACTTCCTTCTCTTGAGCGTCAAGGTTTGCAGAAGCACCGAGAAGCGCCGCCGCGGACAACGCAATTATGCTGGTCGACAGTCTCATATGCGGAAAATACACGGTGCCGCTCATGTTGACAAACGGCGCGGCTCGTATTACCTTTATGCCAATAATGGTATTACCAGTGGGGTAAACAGCCTGGAGCGAAACGACATGCATGTGATCACACTCAAAGTCCCGGATCCTCTCTTCCGTCAAATCGAACATGCGGCGGCGGAATTGCATGAACCGCGGTCGGCGATCGTGCGAAGCGCTCTTGCGCATTACCTCGGCACGAACGCGCACGCGCCTGGCGAGCCTTCGAGTTTGAGCCTTGTCAAGCGTTTTGTCGGCAAGGTCGAGGGGCCCTCCGATCTGTCCCACAATCCCCGTCACTTTCGGGAGTATGGCGCATGAGTCAGCGGGTGATCATTGATTCCGGTCCTCTGGTCGCTTTGCTCAACGCCCATGACACCTATCACGAATGGGTGGTGGACCAGCTTGAAGGGTGCTCGGGAACTTTGGTGACGTGCGAAGCGGTCGTATCGGAGGCGGTATTCCTGCTTGACCGCGCGGAAAAGAGAGGCGGAACGATCGTCGTCGAAATGCTGCGCGAGGGAGCGCTGGAGATCGCCTTCTCCCTCAAGGCGGAAAAAGATTCCGTGTGCGCCCTCATGCGCAAGTACGCTGACGTCCCCGCCTCGCTCGCCGACGCCTGTCTGGTCAGGATGTCCGAGCTTCTCTCGGGGCACAGCGTGCTGACATTGGACAAAGACTTCCTCATGTACCGCCGCATGCGGAATCAACCGGTGCCACTGCTCATTCCAGACAAGATCATTGCCCGTCGTCGATAAAACTGAAACATGTATAGAATGGAATTGACATGAGTTTATTTGCTGAGATGTTTCTCGCGTGGCGCTATCTGCGTCCGAAACGGAACGCGGTGTCGGTGATCACGCTGATCTCGATCATCGGCGTCTGCCTGGGCGTCTGCGTGCTGATGGTGACGATCGCCATTATGGCGGGGTTCACGGACGAGATGAAGGCGAAGCTGCTTGAGACCCGGGGTCACATCCAGATCCGCGACCGCATGGGTGGCTGCATCCGGAAGCCCTCGGAGATCGTGAAGATCGTCGAGGAGTGCGGGGCCACCGGAACGCCGTTGATCGAGGGACCGGTGCTCGTGCAGAGGGGCAAGCGGATCGTGGCGAAGCAGGTGATCGGCATGCCGCCCGACATCGACACGAAGAACAACGTCGTCGCACACTCGATCAAGCAAGGTGCATTCTCGCTCGGCCGCGGTGAGATCCTCGTCAGCGACGTCATCTCGCGGGATCTTTCCGTGACCGTCGGCGACAAGCTTGTCGTGCACTCGCCGTCGAAGTTGGGCAAGATGGCGAAGTTCGCCGACGACGGCACCCTGCAGAAACCGGGAGCCGAGGGCGGCTCCTCCGAGGTCTACCTTCCCAATGAGTTCAAAGTCGCCGGCGTCTACTCCGTCGGCAAATACGATTTCGACAGCAACATCCTGGTGACGGGGCTGGACGACGCCGACGAACTGTTCGGGTATCCGTGGGGGACGGCGTCGACGATTTTCGTGAAAACACCTGATCCGTTCCGTCTCGACGGCATCCTCAAGCAGATGCGGAAGAAGTTGCCGGACGCGCTGATCGCCTTGTCGTGGGAGGAACTCTACAGCGGCCTGCTGGACGTGCTCAAAGTGGAGAAGAACATGATGTATTTCATTCTGATCTTCATCGTGCTGGTGGCGGCGTTCAGCATCATGAACACGCTGATCACGGTGGTGGTGCAGAAGACGCGGGAGATCGGACTGCTGCGGGCGCTCGGAGCGAGCTCCGGAGCGGTCATGCGCATCTTCATTCTGCAGGGATTCATCGTGGGGGTGGCGGGGACTTTCATTGGACTCGGACTCGGGCTGCTTGTCATCCACTGGCGCATGCCGATCATGCAATTCCTGTCATGGGGCTTCCACATCCAGATCTTCCCGAAAGAGATCTACTTCTTCAACGAGCTGCCGGCCACGGTGAAACTCGCGGATGTGGTCTGGATCGCCGTCAGCTCGATCGCCCTCTGCACGGTCGGCGGCATCCTCCCCGCCTTCCGCGCCGCCCGCCTCGACCCCGCCCAGGCCCTGCGCTACGAGTGAAAAACGCCGCCTTCTTGGAGCTCTTCCAGCAGGAGCGTCTCGATTGCTGCGACCTTCCGCATCGCCTTGTCGTTTGTTAGGAGAAGCGGTTTTTCCGTGCGAAGCGCAAAGGCCGCCTGCGTATGGTGTCGATTACCACGCCGTGCCGGCCCCGCAATTTTTTAAAAGCGGCCATTCCATTTTTACTATAGTGTATGAAATACTCCACCGCAAGCCGTTCCGCACCCTCGGTATTTCACTCCACTGTATTGAAAACCCCCGCGCGCGGCGGTATGTTCACGGCTTTTCCTTGCCGATTCCATCCCCGCGCCAGCGAGATGCGTCCCGCATCCTCTTAAGACTGCCGGGAATATTCCACATCGCTTTGTTTTTCAGCAGGTTCTGAAGTATATTCCCATGGATTGTTATTGTTCAAAAAACCGCCGACCCTTAATGTCAAAACACTACTTCAATAAAGCGCTCTGCGTCGCCGTCGCCTGCTATCTGCTGCTGGCCGCCGTCCTTCTTCCCGCCGACGATGTGGGCAAGATCCAGTTCGAGCAGGTGGGGCTCTACAAGGTCTCCGACGACCTGATCACCTACAACCTCTGGCTCAAAGGCGGCAGGGAGTACAGCGAGAAAAAACTCAACGAGGACATCAAACGCCTCTACGAGACCGGCTACTTCACCGACGTTCAGGCGGAGACCACCAAGAGCCCCGAAGGGAAGATCGACATCCTCTTCAAGCTGAAGAACACCCCGCGCGTCAAGGACATCGTCGTCAAAGGCAACGCCAAATACGACACCAAGGAGATCCTGGAGCGCGTCACCATTCAAAAGGCCGCTCCGCTAAGCGACAAACTCCTGCGCGACAGCGCGGCCGGCATCCGCAAGCTCTACTTCGACAATGGCTACTACGAGGCGAAGGTCGTCCCAAAGACCGAGAAGGACGACGACGGCGAGGTGACGGTCACCTTCGACATCGAGGAGAACCTTCGCCTCAAGGTCCGCAGCGTCAACTTCGACGGCAACACCGTCTACTCCGGTTTTTGGAAGTTGCGCTGGGACGTCCAGACCGCATGGAACCCCCTCAACTGGATCTTCGATTGGGGGCTCTACAGCAAGGAGGAACTCGACAGGGACGAGGTCCGCCTCCGCAGCCTCTACTGGGACAAGGGATATCTCGACTTCTCGGTCAAGCCGGAGGTCAAACCAGTCGAGAACGACCCGGAATACGTCGACGTCGTCTTCCACATCGAGGAAGGTCAACCGTACACGGTCTCGACCGTCAAGGTTGAAGGTGACACGACGCTTGCTGAGAAGGAGAAGGATCGCCCCGTGCCGGAGCCTTTTCCCTGGTACGTCTCCATGTGGGACTGGACGGGGTTTGTTCCCCGCGGACCGCGGCCGCTCACGATACTCAAGCCAGGCGAGACCTACGACTACCGCGTCGAGAAGAACGACCTCCATTATATCAAAAACCGCTACTACTCGATGGGGTTCAGCGACGTCAAGACCAAACCGCAACTCGAGACGAACGACCAGACGCACGAGGTGGCGGTCACCTACCAGGTCGAGGAGGGGAAGAAGTACTCCGTCTACGACGTGACCATCTCCGGCAATCGGATCGTGAAAGACTACGTGCTCCGCCGGGAGCTGCCGCTCCAGCCGGGCGACCCGCTTGACCCGAACCGGATCGAGGCGGGCAAGTCGCGGCTGATGGCGATGAACTACTTCCAAAACGTGGAGGCCTACACCAGCGCGTCGGAGGAGGAGGACAAGAAGGATGTCAACTACCAGGTCGAGGAGAAAGGGACGGCGCATCTCTCGATCGGGGCGGGTTGGTCGACCGACGACAGCCTCGTGGGCCGCCTCGAGCTGTCCGAATCGGACTTCGACATCACCGACTCGGAAAACTGGTTCCGTGGCGGCGGCCAGCGCGTCAGCTTCCTCGCCCAGGTCGGTATTCTGCGGAACGACTTCTCACTCAACTTCACCGAGCCCTGGCTCTTCGGCATTCCGCTGCGTCTCGACACCTCCGGCTTCTTCCACACCCGCGTCTACGAGTACTGGCGCGAGACGCACGCCGGGTTCGACGTCGAGCTGACCAAACCCTTCTGGGAGTTCAACAGCGTCGGCCTCGGCTACACACTGGACTTCGTGGACATCTACGACATGGACGACGGCTACTCGGAGGAGTTCCGCGACGAGCAGGAGGGTCTCCACCGCCGCGGCGCGCTGCGCGCTAACATCACCCGCGACACCCGCGACAGCCTGCTCAACCCGACGTCGGGCTACCTGCTGACCGCCCTCGCCGAGGAGAACTCGGTGATCACCGGCGCCGACGCCAACTACTACCGCCTCGAAGGAAAGGCCAGTGGCTACTGGCCGTTCTTCGAGAAGCTCCTCGTCCTCCACCTCGGCACCAAGATTGGCACGATGGGCGGTTTCGGCAGCGGCTCGGCTCCAATCTTCGAGCGGTACTTCCTCGGCGGCCAGGACTCCATCCGTGGCTTCGAGTTCCGCAAGGTCTCCCCACTCAACAGCAACGGCCTCCCGCTCGGTGGCCAGTCGATGTTCGCCGCCACCGCCGAACTCACCCATCCGATCTACAAGTGGATCAAGGGCGCCCCGTTCATGGACATCGGCAACTGCTGGGCCGACCCGTTCTCCTTCGGGACCAACATGAACGTCGGCGTGGGCTACGGGCTGCGCATCATGATTCCCTATATCAACAACACGCCCATCAAACTCGACCTCGGCATCCCGATCGTCCGCAGCAACGACAAGTTCAGCAGCAAGCCGCAGTTCTACTTCAACGTCGGATTCGACTGGTAACCATGAAAACGCTGAACCTCTACATCGCCAAAAACTTTTTGATGATCCTGTTCGCCGCCATCGGAGTCCTCACCTTTGGCATGATCGGCGGGAACCTCGTCAAGGTCTTCGAGTCGATCGCCCGCGGCGTCCCCCTCAAGTCGGCCCTGCTGTTCTTCATCTACATCACGCCGATGATCCTCTCGTTCTCTATCCCGTGGGGCGTCCTCGTCTCGGTGCTGCTGCTGTTCGGACGGCTCTCGGCCGACAATGAGATCACCGCCATGAAGGCCTGCGGCGTCTCGATCTTCCAGATCATCTCGCCGATCCTCGTGATCACGTTCGCCCTCACGCTGGTCACCCTCTATCTGCAAGTAGAGGCCTCGCCGCGCTTCCTCGACAAGGGCATGGCGCTGCTGCAGAAGGTCACCCTCACCCAGCCGCACGCCCTCATCGAGCCGGGTCGCCCCATCGAGTACCAAGGCAATGTCATCTACGTCAAAGACAAGACCAGCGACAACGAGCTCAAAGACGTGCAGATATTTCGGCTTGACTCGAAGAAGGAGCGTGTCGAACAGGACATGACCGCGGCGAATGGAAGGATCGTGGTCGACGAGGTCAAGGGACAGCTTTCGATCGTCCTCTACGACGCGACGGTGATCGACTACAAGGACAAGACCAAGGGCGAGCGCGGCTACGGCTCCGAAATCGAGTTCGTGATCGACTACGGCAAGCGTCTCAACGCCTTGCGCATCGGCAAGGAGGACTACAAGATGATGACCCTCAACGAGCTGCTCGGCAAGACGGTGCTGTACCGTCGGCTCAACAAGCCCACGACCGCCCTCGAGGTCACGCTGAACCAGCGCCTCGCCCTCGGACTCTCGCCAATCGCTTTCTTCCTCCTCGGGCTTCCGCTGGCGATCCGCACCTCCCGCCGCGAGACGTCCGTCGGTCTCTTCATCAGCGTCATCCTCGCCGGCGTCTACTTCTTCACCATCATCGGTTGCGGATCACTCTACTCGAAGCCGGAGATCCGGCCGCAGCTCATCCTCTGGCTCCCCTGCATCCTCTACCAGATCTTCGGGGTCTTCTTCCTTTACCGCGTCACGAGAAAATAGCCGACTCCGCCCGCGGCACCCAAACACCGCCTGGCCTGCCGGCGCAGAAAAACTTCAGACTTCCTGGTATGCTGAGCTCAGCATACCAGGAAGTCTGACTCTATAAGGGGGACTAAAATTTGAGTGAGTGTGATTGCGGAACGTTTGTCGTGCATATAGCTTTCTTTTGGACTAATTTTCCTCATCATTTTTCGGTGGCCGTTGCTTGAAGCCGATTGTGGGGGAAACGATAGCGAAACAATTGCATGAGGTCTGTCCCATGAGGGCATTGCGGATCAGTTTTTGTGCGTCATTTTTCGTCATTTCATTATTTGTCTTTGCCGACAACACTACGGAAAAGGGCACTGCCATGAGCACTGAGAAATTTGTGAACATCCGACTGCTTGACGAGAACAATACGGCGACCACAGCGGTCGAGATGCGGAAAGTGGTGAAGACCGATGCGGAATGGCTTAGCCAAATCGGTGACGAGCGCTTCGCCGTCGCTCGGTCGAAGGGAACCGAGCGTCCTTTCTGCGGCGTCTTTCACGACAACAAGAAGAAAGGGTTTTACGCCTGCGTCTGCTGCGGGCTTCCCTTGTTCCGCTCAGACGACAAATTCGACTCGGGGACGGGGTGGCCGAGTTTTCTGCGGCCGTTCGCCGATGAGAACGTCGCAACCGCCGAGGATGCAAGCCACGGGATGAAGAGGACGGAAATCAACTGCGCCCTTTGTGACGCCCATCTCGGTCACGTGTTCAACGATGGCCCGCCGCCCACTGGGCAGCGGCATTGCGTCAACTCCGCGTCGCTCGAGTTTGTCCCTCTTGACGAGAAGGAGCGCGTGGTGAGTTCCGAATGCCCGGCGCGGGTCCTTGCCGTCCATGCGGCGACCTTCGCCGCCGGCTGCTTCTGGGGCGTCGAGGCGGCGTTCCGCAAGGCACCCGGCGTGGTCGCCACGGCGGTCGGCTACACGGGGGGCACGACGCCGAACGCGACCTACAAGCAGGTCTGCTCAGGGACGACGGGACACGCCGAGGCGGTGGAGGTGTTTTTCGATCCCGCCGTGACGTCTTTCGAAAAACTGCTCGAGCTCTTTTGGAGCATTCATGATCCGACCACGCGCAACCGTCAAGGGCCGGACATTGGCACGCAGTACCGCTCGGCGATCTTTTATCATGGCGCCGCGCAGAAGGCCGCCGCGCAGGCTTCGAAGGAAAAGCTCGAAGCGTCAGGGAAATTTAAAGGTCCGGTCGTCACCGAAATCACCCCCGCCGCCGCCTTTAACCGCGCCGAGGACTACCATCAGCGCTACGTCGAGAAGAAAGGCCTTCCCGCCTGCCATTGAGCAAGGCGGAGTCCGCGCTTCAGCCTGTCCACCGCCGCCAACAAGCCGCCGCGGCGGCTTGAACACCACCAGCAGGACGTTGCCCGGCGTTGGTCTCTCACTCCTTCATGCTCTTCTTGGCGGACTTGATGAATCGACCGAATGATCTGTCCTTCCTCCTCTTCTCGACGTAGGAGAGATCATGGTAGTCGGTCTCCTTCTTGAGCTTAAGGTAGCTTTGATACCGGTCTTCGCTCACGGACCCATTCTTTACCGCCAGAATGACTGCGCATCCAGGTTCCTCGGTGTGCGTGCAGTTCGCGAAGCGACAGTTCACAGAGTACTCGCGAATCTCGACGAACGTGTCGCCTACCCCGTCGCTTGTCCCAAGAAGGCCCAACTCGCGCATCCCCGGTGTGTCGATCAACATGGCTCCATTATCAAGGATGAGCAACTGGCGGCGGGCAGTGGTATGGACACCTTCTCCAGTCCCGCTGACGGCCTTTGTGTCAAACGTATCGCGTCCAATCAGCCGGTTGATAAGTGTGGTCTTCCCGACTCCCGAGGAGCCAAGCAGGCAGTATGTTCCTCCGGGCGCAAGGAGTGAGCTGAACTCGCGCAGTCCAATGCCGGTTGTGTTGCTGAGAGCAAGAATCTGGGGGACGGCGCGCGAGTTCCTCACTCGCTCGACGGCCTGATCAAGTTGCTCGGGAGAGATCAAGTCTGTCTTGGTCAGTATGATCCACGGCTCAATCGCTCCCTCGTTCGCCATCACAAGATACCGGTCGAGCCTACTCAGGTTGAAGTCGTATCCACAGGCCTGCACGATGAAGGCGACATCGATGTTCGCCGCGATCATCTGGCAGTCTACCGTCTTGCCGGGGCACTTGCGGCGCAGGAATGTCTTTCTCGGCACGACGCTATGTATCATGGCGGGACCGCCCGACGCATGGCTTTGCACGCACACCCAGTCGCCCACACACGGCAGATCGGTGGGAGCCTCAGCGGCGAAACGGAACTTGCCCGCGAGTTCCGCATACGTCTCGGCGTCCTGATTTCTGACGAGGAATGCATCCCTGTCAACGGCCGTGACGCGCGCCATGCGGTGTCCGGGCTGCAGGAGGTCGGCGGAACGTTGCGCAAACCAGTCGTCAAATCCTAGAGCGGTTAATTCCATAGTCTTTTCTTGCACGCCCATATCTGCCCGAACAATTAAGTCTATGGAATTCCATCAAGCAACGGGTTCTCAATACTGCGATACGATATTGTAGTGCCATAAATGTGGGAAATCAATGAAAATGGGCGTAACCTGTTGACCTTAGGCTTGAGAGGTCACGAATATCTCGCCGTAAGTGGTGCATGATGGAAGTCCATCATGTAACAGTTCTTAGATATGAGAAATCCGCCCCGAAGTGGGCGGCTTCAACTCTTATCTACTGCGGCGCAGCCGCCTTGGAGTGCGGCGGCTCGACGCCGCTTTTGACGCCGAGGCTCGACTCGGCGTGGAAATAGTGTGTTTTCTTATGTCGGGACTCGCCCGGTCATGTGGAAGGCGGTCTCGAGAGACCGCACTCCGAAGGAGCCTTCGGCTCGAAATACAGGATATGCCCTATGCTTTCCATATTTTACCAGTCCGAATTGTGATTAATTGTCAGGGCTTCGCCCATGGCTAAGGGTTCACACGGAAATAACTTCACATTTTGCTGGCAGCTTTTCTGGCTTTTGACAAGGAGCGATTGACGAGTCCGCCGCGGCGGATGAGCAATGAGCGACACAGGAAAAGGCGGAAGAGCGCCAGCCCTCCGGGGCGGGCCGGAAAGGCACCGAATCCTGCGTCGCTCGTCACTCGCATATTTCAATATGCTCATTTCTCGCTGGTCGAGTGTCCAATTGTACGTGCCGCCCTTAACAGCTCAATTCACGAAGAGCGGGGAAAGCCCCGTCTTGCTCATCTTTTGGCGAGGATGGATTTGATTTTGTTTTTGAGATCGTCCGTCTGGAAGGGCTTGACGAGATAGTCCCAGGCACCGGCTAAGATGAGCTCAACCACCTGTTTCTTCTCTGCGGTGGAGGTGCACATGAGGACGGGAATCTGCGCGGTATGGGGCGTCGCGCGGATGCGTTTCAGCGTCTCCAAGCCATTCATTTCGGGCATGTTGAGGTCGAGGATCACGATGTCGACCGCGTTGTTCAATTCCTCGATTTTCCTTAAGGCCTCTTTGCCGTTGGTGACTTCGAGGACGTCGTCGAATCCCAGCTCCTTGAGTGCCCTGTTGTGTATTTTGCGAATGGTGGATGAGTCGTCCACGATCAAGGCTTTCATGCGTCTTCCATTTCTTATGCCGCTTTTACGCAATGCGGAGCTCGCCCGTACTCCAACTTGATTGTCCAGCCATGCAGCGTTTGTTTTCCAGGCTTCGGGCGAACGGCCCGCCTTGCATAGCGTGGTGTTGTTTGCTTAGCTGTTGTTGAGCTTTATATTCGTTAACGTATAGTACCATGTTATTCGACGGAAACAAACCTTCCGGCGGGTAAGCAACGCATAGGGTATCCAGTGGAGGAGGCGCGACTTGAGAAAACCGAGTGACGTCATACTCGTCGCTGACGACGACGGTCTGGTGGTGAAGTTGATCGTGGAGATCCTTGCGCGGTCGTTCCCCGGGTGTGAAATTCTCACCGCTGCAACGGGGAGCGCGTGCGTTGAGCTTGCGACGGAAAAGTTGCCAGACATCCTGCTGCTCGACGTCAGGTTGCCGGACATCGACGGGCTTGAGGTGTGCCGCCGCCTGAAGTCGGACGGGCTGACCCGGCACATCCCGATATTGCTGATCACCGGCGAGGTGAACAGTGCTGAGCGGCGGATCGTCGGCCTCGAGCTTGGCGCCGACGCCACCTGTTCAAGCCGTTCCAGAACGACGAGCTCGCCGCCCAAGTCAAAGTGATGCTGCGGATCAAGCGTGCCGAGGACCTGCTCCGCGAGCAGAAGGAGTCGCTCGAACGCACCGTCAAAGAGCAGACGGTCGAGCTTGAGCATAGCCGGCGCGAGTTGCAGTTCAAAGTCCGCATCCTCGAGGGACTGCTCGAAAGCAAGACGAAGGCGGTGATCGAGAAGGATCACGCGGCGTCGGACCGGCTTTTGACGATGGGGATCGCCCACGAGATAAACAATCCCAACGCTTTTATCAGCTCAAATCTGCAGACGTTCGCCCGCTTCTGGGAGGTCGTCGACCGCGCCCTCGACAAGGATGCCACCCTGACCGAGAAGGAGCTTCAGCAGCTCGCGTTTGTCCGCAAGGAGGTGCCGGGGCTCGTGAACGGGATGCGGAAAGGTACGGAGCGGATATCGTCGATCATCTGGCACATGCGGAACTACGCCGGTGACATCATGGCGAACGCCCGCATCCTCGATGTTCCCCGCCTGATCGATTCAGCCGTGGAGATGGCATCGGTCCAGCTGCCTCCCACTATCGAGGTGTCGAGGAAGATGCCGAAGAGCTTGCCGAAAATCTACGGCAGCGAGCAGATGCTTTGCCAGGTGATCGTCAACCTGTTGACCAATGCGGCGCACGCCATCAACGACTCGGGCAAGCCGGGTGCGATAACCGTCAGGGCGCGGCGGGAGACCGGAGACGGGGTTGCCATCGAGATCTCGGACACTGGGCTGGGCATTGACGGCAAGGATCTGGAAAGGCTTTTCGATCCCTTCTTCACCACAAGGAGAGGCAAAGGAGGCACGGGGCTGGGACTATTTTTTGGACATGGAATTGTCAAGGGGCACAAGGGCGTGCTCACCGCCGAAAGCGAGCCGGGAAAGGGGGCGACGATGACGATCAGGCTTCCTCCTGCCGACGCCGAGCTGGTGAGGTCGGCCGCCGCCGCGGCGGACGATGGCAAGCCGGAGGAAACGCATCATCAACACAGTAGCGACTCACGGGCTAACAAGCACAATAAAAAACAACCACCACACTAGTGCAAGGCGGTCTCTGTTCACCCACGCATCGGACGGCTGATGCGTGAGGACGCGGTTTTTCGCCGCGGCGAATTGCGGGCATGCGCCACCTTGCGAAGGACGGCATGAACAAGGAACTGATATTCAAGAAGCTCGAGGGGATCACCAACCTGCCGACGCTGCCTGCGATCATGCAGAAGTTGACCAAGGCGGTGCGCGACCCCAAGGCGGACACCGCGATGATCGCGGCGATCATCAAGGACGACCCCTCCATGATGGCGCGCATCCTGCGGGTCGTGAACTCCGCCGTGTATGGCATGCCCGAGCCGGTCACCTCGCTCCAGCAAGCCCTTGCCATCATGGGCATGAACGCCCTCAACAACATCGCCCTGTCGACGGCGGTCTTCTCGACCTGCTCGAAGTGCGGCGGCGGCGGGTTCAATCTGGAGGAGTTCTGGCGGCACTGCATATCGGTCGGCATCGCGGCGAACATCCTCAACGAGCGGACGAAAGGAACGGTCAAAAAGCGGTTCTCGAAGGACACGCTCCACCTCTGCGGGCTTTTGCACGACATCGGCAAGATTATTTTCGAGGAGTTCTTCCGCGAGGAGTTCATGGAGACGTTGCGCCGGTCGGCTGAACGGCAGATCCCGCTCTTCCAGGCTGAGCTTGAGGTCTACGGCACAAACCATGCCGAAATCGGGGCATGGCTCGGGACGCGCTGGAATTTGACGCCCGACGTCATCCAGGCGATCCGCTGGCACCACGAGCCCGAGAACGCCGAGGTGGAGCACGTGGAGCTCCTCAGATTATGCCACGCCGCCAACCACATCTGCAACATCGAGAATCTGGGGTTCAGCGGCGACGCCGCTCCCTCACTCGTCCTCGGCGTCTGGAAGCGGATCGGTTTGGGCGTCAAGGATATCGCGGACATCGTGGAGCGGACGCAGAAAGAGGCCGAACAGTCGGAAACGCTCATGTCCATCATGTTCGACAAGCAGTCAGGGAGGGGGAAATGAACACGAATGTGATTGTCGTCGTCGATGACGAGGAGGAAATCAGGGAGGCGCTGTCCCGGCATTTTCGTTTCCTCGGCTACACCGTGTTGACGGCGGTCGACGGCGAGCAGGTCCTTGAGATACTCGCAAGGGAGAAGGTCGACATTTTGATCTCCGACATCAGGATGCCGGGGATGTCGGGAGTGGAGTTGCTCAAGGCGGTGAAGAAGGACTACCCCATGGTGCATGTCATCATGATCACCGGCTACGTGACGCAGGAGAACGTGCTCTCGTGCATGCGGCACGGGGCCGACACCTGCATCTTTAAGCCGTGGCATGACATGATCGAGCTCGAATCCGCCGTCTCCCACGCCATCGAGACGATCAAGATATGGAAGCAGAAGCTTCGCCAACTCTACGAAATGAAGCCACCCGTGAGGCGCGCCGATGCCTGAGACAAGCTTCCTCTCTGATGACGAGATCATTCTCGCGGAATTCGTCGACGAGTCCTCCTCCTCTCTGGCGACGCTGGACACCCTCTTTGTCGAGCTCGAGAAGGCGCCGTCGGACGACAAGATCATCAACGCCATCTTCCGTCCCATCCATTCGCTGAAGGCGAACTCGGCGTTCCTTGGGCTGATGAGTTTGAAGAATCTTTCGCACACCATGGAGTCGCTGCTTGACGGCATGCGGAAAAAGGAACTCGCCGCCAGCAAGCCTCTCATCTCCGCGCTGCTGCAGGGCGTTGACGAGCTTAAGGCCATCACGGAGCGGGTGAGGAATAAGCAGGGAGAGGTGGCGGACGCCGCCAGGTTCCGCTCGCTGATGGACCGCTTGACGGCGGTGAAGACGGGGCAGCCTCTCCCCGAGGCCGCTCCCGAGGCTGCCGCCGAGGCGAAAACCACGCCGGGATCCGACGGCTCCCCCGCGGAGGCGGCGAAGATGGTCCGCGTGCCGACAGTCGCCCTCGACACGCTTGACGTCGTCATCGGCGAGTTATCAGCCATCCATGCGGAGGTGGGAGGACTCGTCAGCAGTTGCGCCGCCGCCCCCCTCAGCGAGTTCGGAAGGCGAATCGCCGTCATTCATGCCAGACTGGATAAGTCGCTGGGACAGTTCAAAGTCAGCATCGGCGCCATACGGAAAGAGCCCCTCCAGAACCTGTTGCAGAAAGCTCCGCGAATCGTCCGCGATTTAGTGACCACCAACGGGAAGAAGGTCTCGTTGTCGATCCGCGGCGGGCAAGTCCTTGCCGGCCGGCAGGTGATCCAGGCGCTAGACGCCCCGCTTGTCCACATCATACGCAACGCCGTCGACCACGGCGCCGAGCCACCCGACGAGCGCGTCAAGGCTGGTAAGCCCGCCGAGTGCGCGCTCGCCATCCAGGTCAACGAACTGCCCGGCGAGCTCATCATCAAGATATCCGACGACGGGAAAGGCATTGATTTCAGGGCCCTGCTTATGAAGGCCATCAAGATGGGGGTATTCAAACCCGAGGACCAGCAGCCGACCCCGACCGACATCGCCAACCTGATTTTCCTGCCAGGGCTGTCCACCGCCAAACAGGTCACGGACATCTCCGGAAGAGGGTTCGGCATGGACATCGTCAAGGAGAGCATCCAGAAGCTTGGAGGCAAGATCGAGGTGTTCTCCAAGCCTGGAAAGGGCACGGACTTCCTGATCGTCGTCCCCAATCCCTAAGAAACAATAGTGAATGGGAAATGGTGAATGGTGAATGGTGAATAGTTGTAGCCACCATTCGCCACTCACGATTTACTATTCACAACCGCTTAGCTCGCTTCCGTCGCACTAAGGCGGAGCTCCCCCTCTCGCGGTTGCTTGAAAAACCCTCCCGCACCGCTTTATTAGTAGTTTCACTTTTTCTGGTGGAGAGATTGTTTCATGAGCGTCACGAGCAGCAAGACGATGATCGCCTTGGCGAAACGGCTGAACGTCATATTCGAGTCGTTCGTCGACGCCGTGCTGCCTATCCGGACGCATTTTGTTTTTGTGGCGAGCGCGCTGACGGTCGGCCTGGCGTTCATCTTCGCCTTCTGGATCCGGTTCGACTTCTCGTTTCCGGAGGAGGAGGTGCCGTCGCTGTGGCGGACGCTGCCCATTTTGCTGGCGGTGAAGCTGTGCGTCTTCTACGGTTTCCGCCTCTACAGCGGACTATGGCGTTTCGTGAGCATCGCCGACCTTGTGCGGATCTTCACCGCGAACTTGGTCGCGACCGGCATCCTGATGTCGGTAGTGCTGCTGTGGCACACGAGCTACTTCGCCGGACTCTCCCGTTCGGTGCTGACCCTCGACTTCCTCGTCTGCTTCTTCGCGATGACGGGCAAGCGGGTGTTGGTGCGGATTCTGCGCGAGATCGCGTCGGGCGGGGGCGACCGGGAGATCCGCACGCTGGTCGTCGGCGCCCCGGACGCCGTCAACAGCATCCTGCACGCCTTCTCCATCTCCCCCGGAAAACGCTACGTGATCGGCGCCCTCTGCGACGGCGTCAAGGCGGGGCGGACGCTCCGCGGCGTCCGCGTCTTCGGCGACATACGGCGCAGCGGCGTGGCGGCGAAGCGGCATGAGGCCACGGAGATCCTGCTGCTGCCGCCGTACACGACGCCGAAGCACCTCAAGGACGTCGTGGAGCAGCTTGAGCGGGAGAACGTCCATTGCGCCCTGCGGATGGTGCCGGACTTCACCGACATCGCCCATGGGGTCATCAACGTGTCCCATATCAAAGAGGTGGAGATCGAGGATCTGCTCGGGAGGAATCCCGTGAAGCTTGACAACACGCGGGTGTCGGAGTTCGTGCGGGGCAGGAGCGTGATGGTCACGGGGGCGGGCGGCAGCATCGGCTCGGAGCTCTGCCGTCAGATCGCCGCCTACGGTCCGTCGAGTCTGGCGCTGTTCGAGCTGTCGGAGTTCAACCTCTATGAGATATCGATGGAGCTGGGCAGAACGTACCCTGGCCTCAAGGTGGGGAGCGTCGTGGGCGACGTACGTTCCGAGCCGACCGTCTTGCGTGCCCTCCTCGCGCACAAGGTCGAGGCGGTCTACCACGCCGCCGCCTTCAAGCATGTCCCGATGATGGAGGAGAACCCGGCGATGGCGGTCGAGAACAACGTGCTGGGCACGGCGGCGCTCGTCTCAGCCTGCGAGCGGGCGGGCGTCAAGCGGATGGTGATGATCTCCACCGATAAGGCGGTCGGTCCGACCAGTGTGATGGGCGCCACGAAACGGACCGCCGAGCGGGTCGTGCTCGAGCGGGCGAAGGGCCCCACGGAGTTCATCGCGGTGCGTTTCGGCAACGTCCTCGACAGCCGCGGCAGCGTGATTCCGCTCTTCCGGCAGCAGATCAAGGCGGGCGGCCCGGTCACGGTGACCTCCGAGAACGTGACCCGTTATTTCATGTCAATCCCGGAGGCGGTCGACCTCGTTCTGCAGGCCAGCGCGGGTGGCAAGGACCGCGATAACCTCGTCCTCGAGATGGGCG
>CAYTFM010000005.1:0-8586 GCA_964436735.1 uncultured Victivallales bacterium
GTAGTGTTCAAACTTCCATCCCTAATAGTTCTCGGTGAAAAGAACCTTGACGGACACCTGTTTGACAACGGCTCCTTTCCTCATGAAAATGTAATCGATGCGGTCGTCCTTGCCAAAATATGACGTGGCAAGTTGGTGTTGCGGCCCAAAGAGCTTGTCGGCGATCTCCGGGGCGCACACCTTCAGGAACTGATCCTCATATTCACGGGTGTCGGCCACAAGCTGATAGCACTCGGAACCGGCCTTGATGTTGAAATCCCCGCACAGGAAGGTGGCCGCCACGCGGTTCGTGTGCCCTTCGGCGGCCCACCTCCTCAGGTTCTCGAATTGCTCTCTGAAGCCACCGGAAGGCCAACTCAGGTGCGCGGAGAAGACATTTACCGTTCCGACGTACGGCACATACACTTGCGCCATGACGACCCTCCTGGCATGGATGTCGCCAGGGTCTCGACTGGCGGAGACATACCTGGAATCCTTCATGACGAAGGCATGCTTGCTCAAGATCGCCACCCCCTCGCGGTAACGGTCGAATCCGATATGCGACCAGTCAGTGTGGAGATGATATGGCCGCGTCAGCCGCTCACGGATTATCCTGGCGGCGTTCACGCTCCAGTCGCCCTGCCCGTCGTTCCACGGCTCCGCCACCTCCTGCAGACAGACGATGTCGACGTCGAAGTCATTGATCGCTTTGGCGATCCGATGGAACTTTGCCTGCTGCTGCTCCTCCTGATAGCAGTGCAGGTTGAGCGTCATAATCGTGAGCCCCTGCCGCTTGGCGATGTAGTTGGTGCCGAAGTTGTTGTCCCAGACGATCCCCTTGGCGGTCTCGGCTCCCAGCGCGTACTCCAGACGGAAGGCGTTTTCGATCTGCAACTGCGCGTGCCAGACGCCACAGCCATAACGATTCGGGTTGCGGGCGTTGCTGCCCCAAGCCTTGTCCCAGTGCTTCTTCTTGAACACGCACGGCGTCTGATGGGCGCGGCACCATTGGTCGGTCGTCCAACGGACATGGACTTTTGAGGGTCGCAGCGACTGGCGGATCGCCACGGCCACCGGATAGCTCTTCTGCCCCCCTTGAAGTAGAGGGGCAAAGTCTATGTTCATGACAGGAAATGGATCGGCTACTCGGATGCCTGAATCGGCGTTGATCGAATGGTTCCGCCCTTGATTGTTATCCCAATACTCCTTGCCGCGGACTTTGTAGCGCAAGGCGAACTGGACGTCGCCAGGCAGCCATTCGTCTTCCTGCGGACGGAACGTGGCAGTGGCCCGCCACATCTCTCGGCTCTTGCCGGCGGGGCTATGGTAGCTCGCGTTGAGGACCCGCCATATGCCATCCTCCCCCGCCCAATGCGCCTCCACCTTCTTCTCAAAGGCCAGATGATCGACCAATATGAGAAAATTGAGGCGCTGCTCGGTTTCTCGCTTATGCCTGGAGATGACATTTTCCACATAGAGAAGCTGGATAGGACGTTCCGTCATAATCGAAAGCATTGCGGAATCACTCATATTTCAGCTCATCATTTGAAACAGGAAGCACTACAATCGAATTCGGGGGCAGAACCAGTTTGCGTAGTGGCGACATACGTAGACTGGCACCGCGTTTCCTCGGCGATTGGTCGCTCACTTCTTCTCGCCGACGTCTTTGATCTCTTTCGGGGTAATGACGTACTTCATGCAGTGTTTCATTTCGTAGCCGTGCGTGCAGCCTTGCTTGACTTCCATTGATTTGTTGTCATGCGGGATATTGTTGTACACAATCCAGACGCTTGACGGCGGACAGGTGTAGTCGCCGTAGTTGGCGATCAGATGCACCTTGGCCTTGATGCGCTTGGCATGGAAAACCGGATCGAAATAGTTCAGAGCTTCCTTGTAGTCGGGACGCCAGCCGCGCTGCCTGCCCAGTGTGATTCCGCCGAAATCGCAGCTCCACGGCGACCAGATGTCGCTCGAGGTGACGTCGCTGTCCAATCCTGCTCCCCACAAGCCCTGCAATCCACCCTGGCTGCCGCCGTTGCTCCGCAGGTCTTTGCCATTCCATTCTGGCCTGGACTTCACGTACTGCAACGCCCGCATCACCCGTAGCGCCATGCCATAGTAATAAGTCTTTTCGCGGTCGGCGTTTTCATCGTTTTTGAAACAATAGTTCTTCAAATCGTTCTGCAGCTGTTTGTAGTATTCATCATCTCGGCCGAGTTCCATGCCGTGCGCGTTGACGTCAAAGACAATCGCCGACTCGTTGAGCCCGCCGGGCGGGTTGTGTTTGTTGATGCCGTAGCCCTGGAACTGCGCAATGCCTGGCAGGGACTTTTCCTTGGCGTTCGCGGGAACCGTCAGATACCCGGTCACCGGCTTGGGGCCTGCGCAGTCGAGTTTGACCGCATAGACTTTGACTTTCGGATTTTTACTGTCCAGTTCCTTCAATTCCGCCTTAACTGGAACTTCGGCAAGCTTGGCTTTGGCGCTTTTCCAGAAGTCGTCGAAGTCCTTTGGCTCTTCGACAACCTGCAGTTTTTCCGGTTCCACGCAGGCGCCACCATCAAAAAAGATGTCGCCATTCTTGTTGCTTCCCCAGCCACCGGCGAATCCCTGCAACTTTTTACCGTCGTCACCAAAGGCGCTAACCTGGAAACGGACAAAGCCCGGCTTGTCCAGCGACGTCGTTACTTTCAGCCCCTTTTCATCGGCGACGCCTTTGCCTTTGTCGGTCTTGCCGTCATCACCGGTACGCGTCCATTCGAGCGTCTTGCCGGCAATGGCGGTTTCGCCGTCAAAGACACGGAAGGTGAATTCCATTTTTTCGCCCGGTTTGTAAATTGCCACATCCTTGTCGGTGGTGCCGCGGATGGCATATTCTCCAGCGACCGCGGATATCGACGCAAGCATCAGACAGAGCGGCACGTACCACATTCTTCTCAGCATTTTTTTCTTCCTTATTTTGACCGAAGTCGTCGCGCACCCATGCCCGCATATATCATAAAGAATATGCGGCAACTCTCCTTCAACCACTGATAGGGAATTGCTTTCCGAGCGCATGAGGCAAGTTTGATGTAAGGTAGAGGAAAGGCGTGGGAAGTCAAGAAAATCTCAGCCGCACTTCGGGTTCGGAGATCATTCCGATGCTAATGGCGGGGGTGCGATACGCGAATCGGAGCTTGGAATGACGGTCCTGACGCCGTTCCGCTCGAGGCGATGTTCGATTTGGTCGTTATGGTCAATTTGCCGTGGCGTTGTTTGACATCCCCACACGGCCGCATTACGGTAAACAGCTGTTTGCGCATAATGGATTTGATTTGAACACCAGCAACTCATCAAACATGAAGGAGACGGAAATGACGAGGAAATCCCGAGTGAAGACCATGTCTCTGGCGGGCGCGCTGGCCGCCGCGCTTGTCCTCCCCGGCACCTTTGAAGCTGCGGACACGATGCCGCCGCCCCCCGCGAAGCTTGACATCTCCCTCATCAAGGAATCCAAAGCCGCCATCCAGAGAGGTGTCAATTTCCTCACCGACAAACAGGACAAGGACGGCGCATGGGAGAAGAGTCCCGCCATCACCGCCCTCGCCCTCATGGCCATCGCCAAGAGCAACGCCGAGGCGACCCCTCTCATCCGCGACGAGGCAATCAAAAAAGGGCGCGAGTTCATTCTCAAGTTCGTCCAGCCTGACGGCTCCATCTACCCGAAGGGGCAGCAGGATCAATACCCCAACTATAATACCGCCATCTGCCTCTGCGCCCTCGCCACCCTCAACAAGCCCGAGGACGTGGAAGTCATGCGCAAGGCACGCACCTTCCTCATCAACACGCAGGTCAACGAGAACTTCTCGGTCGACGACAAACCAGCCCCTGTCAAGAAGGATGACCCCAGTTTCGGCGGCATCGGCTACGGCAGCGCCGGCCCGGGGAAACCCGATCTTTCCAACACGCAATGGGCGCTTGAGGCTCTCTACATGACCGACTTCCTCGACAGCGACCTCAAGACCCAGAACAAGGACGACAAGAAAAAAGCCGACATCGCCTGGGAGAACGCCGTCACCTTCCTGAGTCGCTGCCAGAACGTCCCCGAATCCAACGACCAGGCGTGGGTCGTGAAGGACAAGAACGATCCCAACTACGGCGGCTTCGTTTACAAGACCGACGAAAGCAAGGCCGGCAAAGATGAGCAGGCCCAGACGCTCCGCACCTACGGCAGTATGACCTACGCCGGTTTGAAAAGCATGATCTATGCGAAGATCCCCAAAGACGATCCGCGCATCAAAGCCGCCGCCGAGTGGGCCGGCAAGAACTACACCTTGGACGAGAATCCCGGAATGAAGGCTGAAGGGCACTACTACTATCTCCACACTTTCGCCAAGGCGATGGCCATCGTCGGCGAGGACACCCTCAAAACCGCCGACGGCTCGGTCAAGTTCTGGCGCGCCGATCTGCTCAAAAAGCTCCTCAACCTCCAGAAGCAGAACGGCGAGTGGTTCAACGACAAGGCCGGTCGTTGGTGGGAAAGCAATCCCACGCTCGTGACCTCCTACTCGCTCATGGCGATGGAGCTCGCTCTTGGCACCGAACTGCAAAGCAAATAACCGCGTTTGCCACAGCGATTAAAAGACAAATCCAGCCGGACATGCGTCGGCTGGATTTTTTTATATCAGGAATTACGCAGATGAACTACGGTTCAGATGGAGAGGTCGCCGATGATCTTGACGAGGTCGCCGTCGCGGACGGCGCGGAGGCCCTTTCCCGGAAAAACCTGCGGCAGACGCTGATTGAGAATGGCAAGCGCGTCGTCCTCCGCCTTCCGGCGAAGCTCCTGCGGAACTGTGGCGAGGGTTGACCACTTGATCTCGACCACATATCCCTCCCCCGCCGCGGAGCCGTATCCCGCGCTGAAAGAGGCTCCGACATAGAACAGTCCATCCAAGTCCGACGCGGAGGTTGTCCCACGCCTGGGACGGGCGGGATGGAGCGGGAACGCATTCCCGTACTCGGCCTCGAATCTATTATCGATCTCAAGGAATATCAGACGCAGCCGTGACTCCCACTCTTCAAGAACAGCACTCCTCGACATGACGTTCCGCCTTTCCGTTTTGCGCTTGAGCCGCCTTCAAAATATCACGGCATCTCCGTCTATGCGAACGTTGCGGCGCGTCATCGGCGCCAATCCGTGGAGCATTCGCCAGCGAGTTGAAAAACGCGTCCGGCGGGCATAGATTCCCCGCCAACACTTTATTATGGAGGAGATGATATGCGTGGAGCGTCAAGACTTGATTTCAGCGGGATGAAGACAAGCAAGCGTGCATTCGAGCCTGCGGCCCGCCGCCTCGTGGGCCACATGCCCACAATCGCCTTGACGCCGGTGGTGGACGGACGCACGGGAGCCTACGAGTCCAACGTGACCGACACTTGGCGCATGGTCGAGAAGGTCTACGAGCTCATCACGCAAAACGTCTTCCTTCCCGACGGCACGCCGGTGAACGTGGTGGTCGCCCCTGAGATCGTCTATGGCGCGCGGTCCGGCGCCAGAGCTCAGGAATACTACACAAGCCAAGGGGTCAGCGCCAACATCTGGATCAGCCGATCCTGGGCCTACAGCGACGAACTCATGTCCGCCTGCATGGGCATCGGCTCCTCGGAATGGGTGCACGCCGCGTACGGACTCAACCAGACGAACCGTCCTGGCGCGGTCTGGCTGAAGGCTTTCTGCGCCGCCATGGACGAAAAAGAGAAACCAATCTTCTCCATCTACAATCCCGACCTCGAGGACGAGAAAGGCCCGTTGGCCCCATTCGTCGCCGAACGCCTCCTGCGCTTCGCCCGCTGCGCCACCTCCATCGCCGAGATGCGCGGCAAGAACTACCTCTCCGTCGGCAGCGTCTCCATGGGCATCATCGGCTCGGACGTCCGCCGCAACATCATGGACCAGTACCTCGGCATGGGCACCGTCTCCGTCGACATGGTCGCCGTCCGCGGCCGCATCGACAACGGCTTCTACGACCACGAGGAACTCGAGCGCGCCTTCAAATTCATGAAGCAGCGCTTCTCGTTCAAATTCAACACCGGCAAAAGACCCTACACCGACGACAACCTCCTCAAAGAATGCATCAAGATGACGATGATCGTCCGCGACATGATGCAGGGCAACCCGCGCCTCGCCGATCCCGCCGTGGGGAAAAAGCAAGGCTTCAAGGCGGACGTCGAGCACGCCCAGGGCTACAACGCCATCGCCTCCGGCACGCAGGGGCAGCGCGCCTGGACTGACCTCTATCCGAACTTCGACCTCACCGAGTCGCTGCTCTGCAGCTCCTTCGACTGGAACGGCTACCGGACGCCGTACATCGTCGCCACCGAAAACGACGCCAAGAACGCCATCGGCATGCTCGTGGCGCACCTGCTGACCGGCGGACTCGCCCAGCTCTTCGCCGACATCCGCACGAACTGGACTGCCCAAAGCGTGAAGAAAGCCACCGGCGTCGACGTCTCAAAACTCGTCCCGCAAGGCTTCATCGACAAACGGAACTCCGGCGCCGGCGCGCTGGACTACGCCCTTGACCTCCTCGCCCTGGCAGGCGTCAAGAACCCGGCCGCCGCGCAGGAGGCCGCCCGCAAGATCCGCAATGACAAGAACCTCCAAAAGAAACTCATCGACAAGGCGATAGACGGCACCACCTACATGGGAGCCATCATCGAGTACTTCCTCGGCGACGGCCTCTCAAGCAGCTACCGGACTCCTGGCGGCATCCCGATGACGTCCTACCGCTACAACGTCGTCGGCGAGATCCTCACCTGCTCCGTGGTGGAGGGCACGACGGTCGAACTCCCGCTGAAAGTCGCAAAGCACGTCGGCGATGTCACAAACAGTACCTGGCCGGAAACATTCTGGGTTCCTCGCGGCATGTCCTCCTTCGACTACATGTCCCGCATCGGTCCGAACCACGACGCCAACTCGTTTGGGCTTATCGGCGCCGACATGCTCACCCTCAACGCCATGCTCCGCATCCCCGTCGACATGCACAACATCGACAAGAAGGACATCTTCCGGCCAACGATGTGGGACCGGTTCGGCGGTGACGACTTCCGTGCCTGCTCGAGGCTCGGCCCCCTGTTCTCCTAACAACCACAGGGACAGTCATTTTGAGCAAAGTCTCCGTCCAAATGGCGGTATACAACGACCAACGACACGTGGAACGGTCGCTTTGTTCCGTCCTCGACGACCCCTACCCCGATCTCGAGGTGCTCGTCTTCGACAACGGGTCGACCGACGCCACCTGCGAGATCCTGCATAGGCTCGCCGAGGACGATCCCCGCCTCAGAATCGAACGCTCGGAGCGGCGCCTCGGCCTTGGCAAGGCAAAGGCCAAGATGGTCGGCCTGACTGACGCCGAGTATATCATCCCCTTCGACACCAGTTGCGTCTTCCTACCCGGAAGGACGGTGCGCCAACTCGCCGCGCTTGATCGCAATCCTGATGTCGCGGGAGTGTACGGCAAGGCGAAAAAACTCAAAAGCGACAGGAAGGAGTTTGGATTGACCATCGGGCATTCCTTCAGTTCCTTTAACCTTCCTGCCGTCAACCCCATCCCGTTAGGAGCGGCGATGCTCCGCCGAGCGGCGATTCTCGAAGCCGGCAACTATATTGAAATCGGCTCGGACCTTGAGGAGTATTCCCTTCTACTGCGCATCACGCAGTGTTGGCAACTTCTCTTCGAAAACGAATTCCGTAACTTTATCGCCCCCCACGACCGCCATACGCCGACAGACGCCAAGGAAAAGGGCGAGGCGCGGGCAATTGTGTTGCATCGCCAGATGCTGGATGCCAACAAGCATCTGGTCGCGGAACTCTGCAGCGGTGACACGTTAAGTTTCAGCCAGTCAGACATCCCCCGGATAATGCTCGTGCTGGGCTTGCTGTGCATGAAAGCCCCCCCGCCGCCCTCCCCCGAACATCTCAGCGTCCTTAAAGTCGCTGAGCGCATCGAGCCAGACGACTACGGCGTCATCATCCAAAAGCATCTGCGCCTGGCAGCCATGGCCGATGTCTCCGGCGCGTTGCACCAATGCGACATTCTCCGCGCCCGTTTCCCGCACGACAACTACCTCTGCCTCTTGGCGTGCGACTACACGGCTGACCTGCTCCGCCACATAGCGGACGCTCCTCGGGAAAAAATCGCCCAATCTGCCGCACTCCACGACAAGTTCGACCACAGCTACCACCACGGCCCCGTCGCCATCGACAGGTGACGGGCTTGAATTGTATTCACGCATCCTGGGAGAGGCGCTGGTAGACGATGAAGGACTCGGAGGTCTGCCGTCCGGCGTCGGGTTGCGCAGTGAAGATGACGCTGTCCCCCGCCGGATTGAATCGCGGGTGCGGATGGTACGCTTGGGAGCGGATGGACGACTCTATGGTCTTCAACACGCGCTTCCGCCCCGTGGCTTGATCGAAAAGGATTATGTCGATCTTGCCTGGCGTCTTGCGCGAGGAGCGTCCCCACCACATGGTGTCCATGACAAAGCGGCGTCCGTCGGCGCTGGCGGCGCAGTGCCAATAATCGTCGGCGTCGATGAGTTGTCCCGTTCCACTGCCTGGATCGA
>CAYTFM010000005.1:8596-11750 GCA_964436735.1 uncultured Victivallales bacterium
CCGGATGGGGGGCGGCGGCTTTTTTAGCTCCCGCCCCCATCTCGTGGCCGACAAACTCCACAAGCTTGCCGTCCGCGCCATGCTGTTGGGGATAGACACTCCTCCAAGACCCGTTCCGCCAGTCAAGGACATTGAGGCGGTTGGGAACGTGCTCCGTGCGCCCCTCGCAGGCGAAAAGAATGCGGGAGTCATCGGCGAAGAACTGGAAATGGTCGGCCCAGAGAGGAAGCTCCTTGTCAAAGCGCAACTCGCCAGACGCCAGATCCAACAGGAAAACGCGGACGGAAGTTGGCGGAGTGTCCACGCATGCGCTGAGAGGATAGCAGGCACCGCACAAAAGTGTCTCATCATGATTGACATGCAACGGCCCGCCGGCCTTCACCTCAGCGGGAAACTCCCGTAGGATATTCACTGTGCCGCTCGACAAGTCGACAAACTTCAGCACATTGCCCGCCGGAATGACGATCGCATTCGTCCGCGGCAGATAGACCGAGGCCAAGAAGCACTCCTCACGCAAAGGGGCATCAAGGCTCCGCCACTCATCCAACGCATGTAACTGGACATGGCCATCAGAAGCGAGATCATACTGGAAAAGCCCGTAATGCTCAGCGCCGTCGGCAAAAAAACAAAACGCGCCGCCATCCCTCCGCCAAGACGTCGCGGTGTAGTAGGGCAGAAAGCACTTCTCGCCGGGAAACCCGATCTTCCGCTCTTCGACCACTGCGTCATGCATCATCGCCACACCACGGAAATTCATGATTTATATCCTCTCGCAGGGAACATTGCGATTTTTTGTTTGTCATATATAGTGACACCATAGAACTCACAGATCAATCTTAAGGAGAACGCTTATGATGAGAATTGGCCTATTTCTGCTGACGAATTTCGCAGTCATGCTGGTGATCGCTTTTATCACCAAGATCTTTGGCATCGACGCGAGGCTGGCGCGTAACGGCATCAACTACCAGTACCTGCTCGTCGTCTCGCTGGTCGCCGGATTCCTCGGCAGCTTCATCTCGCTGGCTCTGTCGAAGTTCATGGCGAAAATGGCCTACAGCATCCAGACGGTCGACCCCGAAAATCCACGGACCGAGGACGAGCGCTGGCTGGTCAAAACTGTCCAGCAGTTGACGCATGACGCCAACATCCCGATGCCGGAGCTGGGCGTCTACGAAAGTCCCGAGGTCAACGCCTTCGCCACGGGTCCCACCAAACGCAACTCCATCGTGGCGGTCAGTTCCGCGCTCCTCTCACGCATGAGCCGCCGCGAGACCCAGGGCGTCCTCGCCCATGAGATATCTCACATCGCCAATGGAGACATGGTCACCATGGTGCTGCTGCAAGGCGTGCTCAACACCTTCGTGATCTTCCTTTCGCGCGTGGCCGGATTCTTCATCGACGCCGCGCTCTCCAAGGGAAGGGACGAGAACCGTGGCGGAGTGGGTATGGGCTATTATCTCGCCGTGTTCGTTTGCGAGATCGTCTTTTCCATCCTTGCGAGCATCATTGCGATGTGGTTTTCGCGGTTCCGCGAGTACCGGGCGGACGCCGGCGCGGCGAAGCTATGCGGCAAGCAACCCATCATCGAGGGGCTGGAAAAGCTCAAAAGCATCATGGAAGGCGGCGCCATCGTCGACGATCGGGCGCAGTCGATAACCGCGTTCAAAATCAGCGGCGCGCCGAAAATGCTCGCTCTTTTCTCGACCCATCCCCCCCTTGAAGAGCGCATCGAGGCGCTGAAGAGGCTGTAGACCATCACGGCGTTTGACCAGAACCTCCTTTATCACAGCACCCTGATTCAGGACGTAGCCATCTGAGCCGCTGCATGTTCTCTACAGCGCTTTCAACATGGTCAGGGCTGGAGGGGGTAACAAGAAGCCGGGTTTGAAGCGCAAGAGAATTCTACCTGCGTCACCTTCTGTGTCTCGCGAAGCACCAAAAGGGCTATTGCGCAAAGGCATCTCAACGTGGTTGAGGTGAGGCTGGGAGTTTGGGGTAATCCGCTGTATGGGGCTCCTGGGGGTTATCAAACACTAAATTTCATAAGCTGCCACGGCCAGTGTTTGTGGAATTATTTGCATGGGAAAAGTCAATATGAGCAGTAACATAATCAGTAACGGACTGTTTGAACAGGATCAAGCGCCCAACGGGGAATCAGGGAAGGTGCAGGTTCTCACGTGAGAATTGGACAGGCGGGTTTATGTCTCGTTGTCGTGGTGTTCAGCCTGGCGGCGCCGGGGGGGGCGCCGTGCTGGCCGGGATGGCGGGGCGATGGCGGCGGGATTGCCCGTGGAGCGACTCCGCCACGGCTGTGGTCGCGGGACCGAAACGTGGTTTGGCGAGTTGAACTGCCTGGCGAGGGCAGTTCGTCGCCCGTAATATGGGGTGACCGGGTCTTTGTCACCGCTTCAACGGACGGAGGGAAGTCGCGCCATATCCTCTGCCTGGCTGTCACCGACGGCCGCGAGCTATGGCGGCACAGCCTTATTGCTCCTGTCATCGGCAAGACCGACCCCAAGTCCGGCTATGCGCCCTCGACCCCGGCGCTCGACGGCGAGCGCGTCTATGCCTTCTTCGATTCGCCGGGGCTGGTCGCCGTCGGCATGGACGGCACACCGGCATGGACACTTCCCTTAGGGCCCTTCGACACGCCCTACAACATTGCCAGTTCGCCCGTGCTGTTTGGCGGCTTGGTTATCATCTGCTGTGATCACAACCGCAATGGGTTTCTGCTGGCTGTCGACAAAAGTACTGGCGTGGAGAAATGGCGCACGCCCCGCAAGCAGGGAATGCAATTCAGCACGCCGCTGCTGATCGACTGCGATGGCGAACCACAGCTGGTGGTCAACGGCGCCACGGTTCAAACTTATGATCCGAAAGACGGTAGCGAGCGGTGGTCATGCCGCGGCATGACCCCAACGGTGGCGCCGTCAGCAGTGTGGGATGGCCGACGCGTGTATGCGGCATCAGGGCGCAACGGTCCCGCCTTGGCTATTGATCCGCATGGGTATGGGGATCTGACCGAGACCCATGCGCTCCTGCTCACGCCGGTCGGCGGCCCCTACGTGCCATCGCCATTGGCCGTGCCCGAACTGTTCCTGCCTGGCGATGACGGACACGCTGGGCGTCACCACCTACACTTACGATGACATGG
>CAYTFM010000005.1:11760-19687 GCA_964436735.1 uncultured Victivallales bacterium
AGGCGGGAAAACCTCCCTGATCGCAAGCGTCGGCGACGCGGGCGCCGCGGCGCCTTCGCTGCGCACGGTGGGGATGAATGACCTCGGCGAGAAGTGTCTGGCGTCGCCCGCGGTGGCCGGGGACCGCCTGTTCCTGAGGACTGCCAAGGCGCTTTACTGCCTGGCGGGCGAGGGGGCGCCCACCCTTGCCGAGGAACGGAAACCGACCGAAACCTTTACCGTGTTGCGAGACCGCTTCAAACAGCACCCGGCCCCCGAAGGCCCCGACGTGGCCGCGCGGCTGGTGGTGGTCGAGGCTTTGGCAGCGCTGAGCGATCCCGAGGTCACCCCCTTCCTCAAGGCGGTCGCCCTCAAGGATCCGCACTGGGACGTGAGTGAAGCCGCCGCGAAAGTTCTGACCCAGCGTACGGATGTCGGTGTCGCTCCAGCAGCCTCCGAGTTGTTCGCCGACAGGCGTCCGTATCTTAAAGTTCTCGCCGCTCAAGCTCTTGGCAAGGTGGGGACAGAGGAGTCCGTGGTGGTCATGGCCAAAGCCGCCGAGAGTGGGGATGCGCTGGTGCGCATCGCCTGCATCGAGGCGCTGGGGCGGCTGGCTCTGGAGAAACCCGCATTGAGGGATCAAGTCATGCCGGTTCTTGTCAAGGCCAAGACCAGTCCTGAAAAAGCGGTGCGGGCGGCTGCCGTCAGTTCGCTCGAACCGCTCACGCCCACGCCGCGGCCGGACGACAATGCCCGTTAGCATCAAGCAAATATAACGTGAGAGCCTCGTGCAAAACTGCACGGCTTTTAATCGACACGAATGGGTTGCAAGAGGCTTCTCTCCGTTGTCTTCAAATCCACCGATCATGTTTTCGATGGTAGGGGGCGCCATACTGTTTGCACTTCAGGAACTTCAGCAAGGAGAAGCGCGCACATGAGTGCTGAAATGAGCCGAAGGACCTTCGTCGGATTGATAGGGGGAGCGATGGCGGCTAACTGTCTTCCGGCGCTGTCGGCAGACAGGATGGATTCCGAAGGCGAAGCCTCCTCCTCGAAGACCGACCAGCTTCTGGTCGACTGGGAGTGGGGCGCTCTGCGGGAGACTGTCGTCGGATGCCCTTGGGCCCGCATCCCGACAAGCGGCTACAAGTTCTGGGGCAATTACACGTCGAACGCTTCGCGGGAACGCCTCCAGTCTCGCCGGGATCAGATGCCTCCGTTCCATCCTTCCATCTAAATACCGCATCCATCCAATACGTTTGAGCCAGAAGTTCCTCCATCTGGACTGCGTGTTGGCGACGATCCGCCCGGGGCTCGCCGTCGTCTGCCGCGAGGGCTTCATCGACGGACTCCCGCCGTTCCTCAAGAAATGGAAGCTCATCGAGGTCAGCGTCAACGACGCCGAGGAAAAGCTCGCGACGAACGTTCTTATCATAGACGCAAAGGCCACGATGGTGGCCGAGGAGACGCCCGAGGTGGCCGACGCGCTCGCTAAAGCGGGGCAAAAAGTCATCACCACACCGTTCTCGGCGGTCAGTATGTGGGGAGGAGCGTTCCGCTGCTGGCACCACCCGCTGGTGCGCAAATAAGCCGTGGCGGAGACGGTGTCTCGGCAGGCATCTCGACCTCTACGGGGTGTAAACCCAAACCGCCGAAATTTCCGGTTTCGCCTCTTTTCATAGCATTTTGACACGATAATGGTATAGCGACGATTCGAGCGAAAATGAGCCATTGGGCTATAGCAACACCAACCACCAAGGAAGACATTTCAATGGGGGACAAGCGTAGACAGGTCGAACGGAAATCCCCCCAGGATATACTGAATGATGTTTTCGCCGGTTGCGAGCGTGCGGCGGCGGACGGGCCGGGCGCGGCGAAGAAATATCTGCTGCGGTTCCTCGGGAGTTACAACTCCATCCCCAATGCGGTGAAGTTCTTCATTTACGACCATCTCGCGGAGGCGTCATACAGGGACAAGGACATGGGCACGTGCGCCGAGGCCGTCGAGAAAGCCCACGCGTATCTCGTGAACGCGCGGGACGAGGCCGGGCAAAGCTTCAAGAGATATCGCCCGTCCCTACGGTTCATTGACCGCGGGATATCCCTGCACGTGGACAGCGGAGAGTTCGAAAAGGCGATAGCGCTCTGCGAGGTCGCCCTGGCTCTCGATCTCGGGAAACTGTATGAGACCAAGAAGTCTTCCATCGAGCGCATGCTATAGCCCGGCCTTGCCGCGGCATAGCAAGACTCTCCTCCCGCGCGGTAAGGAGCGGCCACCACTTCCCACCCCCCATACGGCCTCAATAGCTTTCCCCCGTGAACGGATTGGTTGGCAGGTGGCCGAGTATCCCGACAAGATCCTGTGTCGACTGAGGCGAGGCTCCCTGGTTGCGGCTCTTGTAGATCGCCGTCGCCAGCTGGATGAGCTGCTGGTTCAGTCTGTCCGTCATGATGTTCGCCCTGCTGATGAAATCATTGTTCCCTGACAGGAGCAGCTTCACCAGCGCATAGTCGTCGGGCAGTTGGCCTATCTCGTTCTGTAGGGCGTGCAACTCCGGCAACGCCTCGTGATAGGGCTTGCCGCACAACTCCTGGAATTTCCGCGTGTAGTCGGCGCATGCGGCGAGATTCGCATCGAGAGACTCGCGCGAGCCAAACGTCTGCGCCACGGCGTCCGCGAGACCGAACTCAGCGGCTATTTCCTCGATCGCCCTGGTGTCGCCGGCGTTGATTCTTTTGAACTCGTTGTTCATCATTTCCATGTCCATGTCGAAGCTGGGAACGAGCTCGCCGCGGTAGTCGCGCCGCGCAGCTTCGCCGACAAGCTCCGCGAGCCTGTCGGCGGAGACATCGCCCGCCCGCGCCACCTCCACGAGGCGGTCCAGAAGAACGTGGTCAAGCCGCATGCGGACTATCGCGCTGGTGGGTATGGTGTCGTCCATGGTCTGCCCCGCTATTTTGAGCCCGACCCCCAGCGCGTCGACCGCCTCGTCCACCAAATCATCATCCATGTCGACGCATGACTTCAAAAGCAGGCATTTCTCGATGTCAGCGATGTGGGGTAGAAGCGGCGAAATATAGTCGACACCGCAGGCATGGTCGATCTTCGAGTCGATGGCGTCGAACTGGGCGAGTTCCTGCAGCAATCCATAGAACTCGTGGAACTCACGTGTCGACAGGAGCTCCTTGAGCTCGCGACGCTGTTCCTCGCTCAACTGCGCCCACTGGCTCCCGCGGTGAAAGGGGGAGCGTCGACCAAACTTCTCCACGATGCTCCGCAGCACCGGCCCCTCCTCCATCAAGTTGAAGATCTTCCCGGCAATCTCGTCCGCCGAGGCGCGCCGCGGCTTTTCTTGGCTATGCGAAGAGCCCTTTGAGGACTTCTTCGACACCTTGCCCTTGACTGTCCTCGAGGATAGCGTGTCACCCTGACCGCCGGCGTCCTCGCGGTCTGCGTTCGTGGGTGGGGTGACGACGGCGGGGGCATTCGAGGGAGCGTTTCCCTGCAGTCCCGGCCGCGACGGGACTTCAGACACCAGCGGATAGACGATAGCGGCAATGGCTAACGCCACACCAGCGGCGACCATCACACGCAACAAAGGTCTACTGGCATGAGCCATAAAGCAGCAACGAGAGTTTAGAGACAAACTACTATGAGTGTGCGAAGCCCCAACCGATGAACTTTTGAACCGTGAACTTTGAACCATGCCCAAAACACATCGTCCACGCACACGTAATGCAACTTTTCGCACTACGTTGCGCGATTAGTGAATTCCTGTGTCCCTACCGTCCAGAGGGGGCGTCGAGAATCTTCTTGAACGCGCTGAGTTCCCGCTCAAGGGCCTTGAGGTAGTCGTCCCCCTCGGCGGGATGCACGGCCGATTTGTTCTGCGCCATGACCTGCGCATAGATCTCACTGCGGTACACCGAGACGGTTTTCGGGGCTTTAACGCCTATATGCACCTGATTGCCCTGTATCTTGAGGACTTTGATCTCGATGTTGTTCTCAATGATAATGCTCTCGTCGATCTTTCTCGTCAGGACAAGCATGGGTCAGCCCCCCCTGCCGGCGGCGGCGGCCTGGAGTTTCTCGACGGCCTCCCAGATCCGAAACTTGACGGGATAGTTTTCAAGTATCACCTGCCCGCCGATAAACTTGTCGATGTTGATGACGACGGGGGCGAGCAGATTGCAGGTCGTGTCCTTGAAGTCGGCCGCGGTGGTGACGAAGCAGAGGACTAACGCCATCGACGGATCCTTGAGCTGCAGCGTCGAGAGATGCTTCGCCGAGAGGTTGACGCTGTAGCCGGGATAGACGAGGAAAGGATCGACGCAAACAAAACCTAACTCTTTTATATCAATAGACTTGAGATAAACGAACGGCTTGATGCCCTCATTGAGGAGCAGAACGAACCGCTTGGAATCCTCGAATGCGGGAACGCCATCGGGAAAGGAGATGACCGCCTCTTGGCGCTCGATGGTCCGATCAGGCGTGTAAGGAGTGCTTCCGCTGGCGGCACTAAGATCCTGCCGCTCAGGGAATTTGATGGTCTTGTTGAGCTTCATTGACGCCTCAGTATTTTTTCCGGAGATTCGAAGGCGGGATGCCGGCTATCTCACGGTATTTGACGATGGTCCGCCGGGCTATCGTATACCCACGCTCTTTCAGCTTGTCAACGATCTCGCTGTCGGACAATGGCTTGCGCTCGTCTTCATTGTCAACAAGACGCTTGATCTGGTCAATGACGACGTTCTTCGACACGGACACGCCGTCCTCCATCTCGTAGCCGCTGGAAAAGAGATCGCGGAGGTGGACAAGGCCGATGCGGCAGCGTAGATACTTTCCCGCGACGGCGCGGCTGACGGTGGTTTCATGGACTCCGGCCTTGGAAGCCACTTCCGCCATGGTCATGGGACGCATCTTCTCCGGACCGGAACGGAAGTAGCCATCCTGCATCTCGACGATCGCGGTGACGATCTTCTTTATCGTGGTCTGGCGCTGGATGATGCTGTTGATGAGGAAGACCCCCGCCTTGACCTTCTCCTTGATGTAGTCTCGTATCTCTTTGGTGGTGGCGGGGTCCTCGAGGATGCGCCGGTACTCCTTGCTGATCCGGAGGCTGGGGAGGTAGTCGTTGTTGAGCTTGACGACAAGCTGCCCGTCCTGCCCGGCGACCGTCACCTCCTCCCTCACGTAGTCCGAATGGTCGACGGCGTCCACCTGCAGGCGAGGGCTGAGCCCCTGGATCTCCTCGATGATCTTCTTGAGCTCCTCAATGCCGAGCCCCATCTTCTTGGCGACAAATGGCAATTGGTTGTTGCCGATCTCGGAGAGGTGGTCGCGGACCGCTACGTAGGCGGGGGAGTCCTTGCGCCCGCTGCGCTCGAGCTGCATGAGGAGGCGTTCACGGAGGTCGGCGGCTCCGACACCGGGAGGATCCAGGCTCTTGACGATCTCGATGGCCTTCTCGACGGTCGGCAGATCCTGCCCGGAAGCCATCGCCAGATCGGCGGAATGCGACTTGAGATAGCCATCGTCATCAAGCCCGGAAACGACAACCTCGCAGCAGGCGGAGATCTTCGGGTCGAGCTCAAGAAAACGGAGCTGCTCGATGAGCAGATCCTGGAAATTGCGCTCGACGGCGACGGACTCGAGAAAGTGCTGCCGACGCTCCTCCTCCTCCGGGGTGAGACTCTGACGGTAGGAGCGGATGTAGCGACTCTCCTCGTCAAGCTGCAGAATTCGATCAAGCCACTCGTCGGCGTCGTTTCCCACGGGCTCCGACGGATCGTCGTCGATGGCAGTCTCAAGGACGGGATTCTTCTCAATCTCCGCGCTGACGATCGACTGGAGCTCGAGGACGGGGGCGAACAGCAGCTCCAGAGCCTGGATCTGCTGATGCGTCATCACCTGTTCCTGACGCATCTCCTGCTTGAGTCTCTGCAACTGTGTCGCGTCTGCGGGCATTGGCATCTCTTCTGTTAGTGGGAAGCGTCCGCGCGGGCCGTGGAAAAACCAGATCGGCTTTCCATACGCCACAAGCGGCCCGGCAGTCTCATATCAGGAAAATACGCCTTGACACACGCAAGAGCAAGAGCGGAAACGAATATCGGTCACGCAGCCATGCGGGGGCGCCTCCGCGGAGACGCCCGTCAGCCACGGTGAATTTTCGAGCAGGCACTTGATAGATGAGGCCGCTTTATGTACAGTATCATCTACCACTGTTCAGTGAGCAGAATCCATGCAGTCGGACGGGCGCGAATGACTCCATCTGTCAAATCGAAAATCGTGAAGAAGATCGCCAACTACGACGACACCATCATCAAGATCGTCGGCGGGTCGATGCGGGGAAGTGAGATTCCCGTGCGCACCACGTCGTTCACGCTTGGGAGGACCGCCGAGGCTGACGTCCAAATCCCCGACTCGCAGATATCCCGGATGCACTGCCGCCTCTCCTGGGATGATGGTCTGTGGTTCATCGAAGACCTCGACAGCACAAACGGCACCTGGATGGTCGGCCAGAAGGTCACCAAGAAAGTCAATCTCCCGCTTCGGGCATCCGTCCGCATCGGCAATACGATCTTCGAACTATACGACATCTACGTATCGGAAGACACCCGCGTCGCCGCGCACCCGATCGTCACCTACCGCATCGAACCTGAGACGTTGTCCGGCGCCGGCGAGGACAGCGGCAAACCCCTGCAGGTGGTCAAGGAGGAGAGCCGCCGCCTCGCCGCCATCTACAAGTTCTCGAACCTCATCTCGTCGGTCTTCGAGGAGAAGGAGCTGTACCACAAGATACTCAGCGCGATCACAGGCCTCATCACGGTCGACAACGCCTATCTGCTCATATTCAACATAGAGACGGGCTCCTTCCTCCCCGTGGCCGGGAGAAGCTCAAAGGGCAATCTCGAGCAGATCGACGAGCGCGCCATCACCTCCACCATCGTCTCATTCGTCGAGGAGAACCGTGAGGCGGTCCTCTCCACAAGCTCCTTCGCCGGCCCGGCCATCAAGGGAATCACCAGCATCCCCGAACTGACCACCAGCATCATGTGCGTCCCCATGCTGGGCAAACAGCAGCTCAACGGAATGATCTATCTGACGCTGTCGAGCCCCACGGAGAAATACAACGAAAGCGACCTGCGGCTCCTCACCGTCATCGGACACACCGCCGGCATGGCGATCGAAAACAGCCGATTGGTCGCCTACAATCTGCGTAATGAGCGGCTCGTCGCCGCCGGCTCGACCGCCGCAAGTCTCTCGCACTACATCAAGAACATCCTCACCGGCCTCGACGGCAGCCTCAATTTGCTCACCATGGGGATCAACGAGGAGGATCTTGATCTCGCCCGCGAGGCGCTCGGCGTGCTCAGAGGAAACTACAAACGGATCGAGGATCTCGTGCTCGACTTGCTCAATCTCGCCAGCGAGCAGGAACCCAACTACAGCATCTACGACGTCAACTCGATCATCCGCGACGTCGTCGCGCTTTTCAAAGCCAAGCTCGAACAGGAGGGGATAGACGTGGTGGTCGCACCCGAAACCCCGGAGGCCCCCGTGGTCGCCGAAGTCGACGCCAAGGGTATCCACCGCGTCCTGCTCAACCTCATCAACAACTCCGAGTACGCCATCCTGGAGAACAAGGACAACATCGAGCGGGGCACCATCACCATCCGGGCGCAATATACCGACATGAAAGAGAAGCTCACCATATCCGTCGCGGACAACGGCATCGGGGTCAACCCCGAGGAGGTCAAAACCATGTTCGACCTCTTCGTCTCCACCAAAGGTCACGCCGGCACCGGACTCGGCCTCGCCGTCTCGAAGAAAATCATCGAGTCGCACCAGGGGGCCATGACCGCCTACGGCGAAAAGGGTAAAGGGGCGACCGTCTCCTTCACGATACCGATCACACATTCCGACACCAGCACCGCCACACGAACC
>CAYTFM010000005.1:19697-23131 GCA_964436735.1 uncultured Victivallales bacterium
CCACCATCCCCCATGGCGATTCGGGATTTTTCTCCCCACTGCGCCGTCAAAACTTCTTGACAAATAATACCCCTCGCCTATATTTCCTGTTTTCCTCTTCTTTTTTGACATAACCTCATCACATAAACCACTATTGAAAGGGATGGCAACATGAGCAAAATCAGAGCGGAACACATCTTCACCTCCGAATCAGTGTCCGAAGGACACCCCGACAAGGTTTGCGACCAGATTTCAGACGCCGTCCTCGACGCCTGCCTCGCGCAAGATCCGGAAAGCCGTGTCGCCTGCGAGACGCTCGTGACCACCGACCTGGTCGTCATTTCCGGCGAGATCACCACCAAGGCGAAGATCAACTGGGAGTCGATCGCGCGCTCCGTCGTCGCTGGCATCGGCTATGACTCCCACGACGTCGGCTTCAACGCCGCCGACTGCAAGGTCTTCCTCAGCGTCCACAGCCAGTCTCCCGACATCGCCATGGGCGTCAACACGTCGAAAAGCCACGAACAGGGAGCGGGCGACCAGGGCATGATGTTCGGCTACGCCTCGAAAGAGACGAAGGAACTGATGCCAGCCCCCATCATCTACGCCCACAAAATCGTGCAGGAGCTCGCCCGCCTCCGCAAGAGCAATCCCAAGAAATACAATTTTCTGCGGCCCGATTCCAAAAGCCAAGTCTCGATCCGCTACAAGGATGGACGCCCCGTCAACGTTGAGACCATCGTCGTCTCGCACCAGCACACGCCCGACATGAAGTTGAAGGACCTTGAAAATCTCGTCAAAGAGGTCTCCAAGAAGGTTATCCCCGCCCCGCTGATGAAGGGCGCGGTCAAATACTACGTCAACCCGACGGGACGCTTCGAAGTCGGCGGGCCCAATGGCGACACGGGACTCACCGGACGCAAGATAATCGTCGACACCTATGGCGGCGTCGGCTCGCACGGCGGCGGCGCCTTCTCGGGCAAGGATCCCTCGAAGGTCGACCGCTCTGCCGCCTACATGTCGCGGTACATCGCCAAGAACATCGTCGCCGCCGGACTCGCCGAGAAATGCGAGATTCAAGTCGCCTACGCGATCGGCGTCGCCCAACCGCTCAGCATCAACGTCGACACGTACGGCACGGGCACCATCGAAAGCGACGAGAATCTTGAGAAGATCATCCGCGAAGTCTTCGACCTGCGCCCCTCGGCCATCATCAAAACCCTCGGGCTCAAAACCCCCGGGAAGGCTGGGTGGTCGTATCAGGACAGTGCCGCATATGGACACTTTGGCAGACCCCAGTTTCCCTGGGAGAAGACCGACAAAGTCGACACCTTGCTCGCGACTGCCAAGAAGCTGAAGCTCCTGAAATAACCCAAGGGCGGACACACCCATGACGACACCCATCAAGATGCTGGGGGTGGGTTCGCCCATCCTGGACATGCTCGTGAACGTGCCCGAGGGCTTCCTCAGGCACGTACCCGGCGCAAAGGGAGGCATGGAGCTCGTCGACCAGAAGACGATCGCCGACATCCTCTCCAAGAGCTCCGCCACGGCTCTCCAGGCTCCCGGCGGCTCCGCCGCCAACACCATCTACGCGCTCTCGAAGCTCGGCGTCCCCACCGGCCTGCTCGGCAAGGTGGGCGACGACGAGAATGGGAAGTTCTACCTGCGCAACTACGCGGCCGCGGGCGGAGACGCCTCCCGGGTGAAGAGCTCCCCCTCCACGCCGACCGGCACCTGCCTCTGCCTCGTCACACCCGACTCGCAGCGCACCATGCGCACCTGCCTCGGCGCGGCGGCCGAACTTTCCCTTGACGACATCAGTCCAGAGGACTTCGAAGGCTACACGCATGCGCACGTCGAAGGCTACATGCTGTTCAACCAACCGCTCACGGCGAAGATCCTGCAACTCGCCACCAAGGCGGGACTTGTCATCTCACTCGACCTTTCCTCCTTTGAAGTCGTCCGGGCGAACCGGGCAATCCTCGCCGACATCATCAAGAACCATGTCGACATCCTTTTCGCCAATGAGGATGAGGCCAAGGAGTATCTCGGGCGGCACGATCCGGAGGCTTTCATCAGCGAGTTCAAGGACGTCTGCGATGTCGTCGCCGTCAAACTTGGCAAGGAAGGAGCTCTGATCAAAACGCCGCGGGAAAAAGCACAGATCAAGGCGCTTGTCGTCGACGCCATCGACACCACGGGAGCCGGTGATCTCTGGCAGGCGGGATTCCTCTACGGGCATCTCGCCGGTGAAACCCTCGAGGTCTGCGGCAGGCACGCCTCACTGCTCGGAGCGGAAGTCGTCAAAATCATGGGAGCCCATCTGTCCGAGGAAACATGGCGGAGGATCCGTTCCCTCACTTCCTCCCGGTGATGTCCCGTTTGGTGCTGCGAGGTCCGAGATATCTTCCCTTGAGAGCGGTGACGGAACGGCAGGCGTGCCCGATCCAGCTGAGTCCGCAGTCCTTTCGGATTATGCGGAAGTCAAACTCGCTGAATTCCTCATGCTTCTCGCCGGCGCCGTAAAGCTCCGCATGCTTGTGGTAGGCAACCTTGTCGCCAGGGTGGATGATCCGCTCCAGTAGCTGCCGGTCGTTCATGAACTCCGCCGCCGTGTAGCCAGTGATGCGCTCGCAGGAGGGGGAGCAATACATCATGTTCAGATCGGCATCAACCCAATACTCCCAATCATAGGAGAAGTCCGCAAGCATACGGAACTTGTGTTCGCTTTCCCGCAACTCCATCGTCCGCTGCTCAAGTACCGTCTCAATGCGCATCAGTGAGCTTTCCCGATAGGCCTTATGCGAAAGAGCCAGTAGATAGTCGTGGTCAAACGGTTTTGGCAGATACGCCCGCGCCCCTTTTCGAAGCCACTCGGCCGCAAGACTTGGATCGGGATCGGCCGTCATCATGATCACCGCCGTCTTGGGACTGACTTCGCGCAGCTCCTCCACCAATTCGCTCCCCTTGCCATCCGGTAGATGATGATCCACCAGCGCCAGTGACGGGTGGAACACCGCAACCCGCTCAAGCGCCTCCCGCTTGGTGTGGACCACCACAGGCTTGTAGCCATTTTTCAGAAAAACCCGTTCGAGCACCTCCGTGAGAGCCTCGTCGTCGTCCACCACCAGCACGCTCGTCGCCTGCACGGGCAACTCCCCCGCGGCTAGCCTCCGAACCGTCTCCTTGAACTCGCTGATCTCCAAAGGCACCGAGAGGAACGCATTCGCCCCGACCCCCATCGTCACCTCATCCACATCCACGCCAGAAAAGGTGGCGGAAACCACCAGCACCGGCACGGCGTTGAAGGCCACATATTCCGGCGTTCTCAACAAACGACAAAAACTCCATCCATCCATCTCCGGCATATGCAGATCGGTGACGATCAAGTCTGGTGGAGTGGAGGCTGCGCAGAGATCAGCCAAGGCAGCCTTCGCATTGGTGAAACTTTT
>CAYTFM010000005.1:23141-56131 GCA_964436735.1 uncultured Victivallales bacterium
CTGAGTGCGATCGTCATTCACAACCACTGATCGTTTATGAGCCTGATCTCTCATTATAGAAGTATTCTTTTTAGTTCATGTTTCAATCGTCCCAACTTGATAATACAGTAAAAATACATCATCAGCTTTCATATGGCAACTAGTGAATCCCGTGAAACAGAAAAATACTTTCAGCACGATTGCGTAGCAGGCTCAGAGGCTTCCCATCCTGCCATCGAGGAGAGCGGAGGAAGAGAGCGTCGTCATGTCGCCATCGGGAGCTTCATTCGTCTCCGAATCTGAAACCATGATCAGCTTCACGGCGGTTCCGGACCGACGGAGCTCAGCAACAAACTCGGCGACGGCCTCGCTCCAGTGGATCAGGATGACAGCCGCGCAACCGATGTCGGCTATATCCTCCAAGACCAACGGCGACAGCTCCTTTATCGGCTCGATCCGGCTCGCCTCGAGCGAAGCGAGGATATCCATCATGTTCTCGAAATGTCCAAGGCTTCTTCCCGTCTGAAAATGATGCACCTCGGGTCCAGCGGCGAAAATGTCGACAATGTAGTCCCCGCGCGCCAGGTAGTCAGCCAAGGAGGCGGTCAAAGATATGGCGGCCTCAAGCTCCGGAATGACGCCGTCCGTCCTTCGAAACAGGCTTTTAGCGAACGGCTTGCGTGGAACGAACGTGTCAAGCACCACGGCGATCCTCGGCAGGTATTCCTCCTGGAACTCCTTGACGACGAGTTCCCCATGCCGCGCCGAGCTCGGCCAATGGATGCGTCGCGGATCGTCACCCGAGCGGAAATCCCGGCAACCGCTGAAGTCCGGCGACTCCCCCACCTTTGAAACCATGGTGTTCCCATGCCGCTGGAATCTGCGGCCGACAGGCAGGGAGAGATGTCGGAGGGGTTGGAAAGCGGGATGGACGATCAATGCCTGAGCGGTGCTGTTCTTCCGTCTCGTCCATTGAAAAACGCCGAAGGGAAACGACGACGACGCCATGACCGGGGCGATGCGGTATCTGCCTCGCCGCATGGCCTTCAAGGCAGCTCTGGTGGTCGCAGTCATCCCCGAGGCAAGAAACGGCAGAGTGGCGGGGCCGTCTCCCCACTCGATTCCCCTGGGTGGCTGACTGGAATCGAAGACGAGACTCCACGCCGAGCGGCGCGACATGTTCGTCACCACGTATTCGACGGTAAGCTCTCCTCCCGCCCCCACACGCTCGGGCAAACGCCTCGTGATTGAAAGCCGCGGACGCCACAAAAACCCCAAGGCGAGGTCGACGGCCAAAAAGGTGAACAACGCCAGCGCGAGGAGGCGGACGGGGGTGTTGACAGCGAGCGGCACGCACAGCAGGACGAAACAGAACGTCGCCACCAGCATGCGCCCGGGAAATGTGGCGAACCTCGCGGCGAACGCAAGCACCCACCACACCACAAGCATTGTCCGCGAGCGATAAGCCCCCACGTTGACGTATCCCGGAGAAACCGTCCAATCCGGACCGTCAAGGAAAGCCTGCCGTATGCGCTTGTCCCGCTCCCACAAACGCTTGAGGATGGTGATGATCATCAGGAAATGCGGAACCTTTCCGCCGAATTCCGCCGCTTAAAACTGCGCGAGGAAGCGCATGTCGTTCTCGTACAAAAGCCTGATGTCGTTGATGCGGTAGCGGATCATGGCGATGCGCTCGACCCCCATGCCGAAGGCGAACCCCTTCCATTGCTCGGGATCGTACCCGACGCTCCTGAAGACGTTCGGATTGACCATACCCGCGCCGGCGATCTCAAGCCAACCGGACTGCTTGCAGACGCGGCACCCCTTCCCGCCGCAGATGATGCAGGAGAAGTCGCACTCGACGCTCGGTTCGGTGAAGGGAAAGAAATGTGGACGCAGGCGGATGCCGACCTCATCGCCAAGCAACTCCTTGGCGAAATACAGCAACACGCTTTTCAAATCCGCCATAGAGACGTTCCTGTCCACGTACAGCCCTTCGATCTGATGGAAGTTCGCACTGTGGGAGGCGTCAAGCGTGTCGCGGCGGAACACGCGGCCGGGAGCGATGATACGGACAGGGGGAGACTGCTTCTCCATCACCCGTATCTGGACGGTTGAGGTCTGCGTGCGCAACAGCCGTCCATCGCCGAAATAGAAGGTGTCCTTGGGATCCCGCGAGGGGTGAGTCTTGGGCGTGTTCAGCGCGTCGAAATTGTGAAACTCAGTTTCGACTTGCGGGCCGTCGGCCACGACGAAACCGATCCGACGGAAAATGGCGACGCAGTCCTCAGTGACTTTGCTGATCGGGTGCCTGCGTCCAAGAGGCCACCTGCGGCCGGGCAGGGTGACATCAAGGGCCTCGCCTTTCCCTGCGCCGACACCGGCAAGCCGCTCCGTCGCCTCCGCAAGCATAGCCCCCAGACGCTCCTTCACCATGTTCAGCGACTTGCCCGCCTGTGGACGCTCCTCCTTTGGCAGAGCCGCAAGCTCCTTGCTGAGTTCCGGCAGAAGACCGCTGCGCCCGATGGTTCTGACTCTGACGGCCTCAATGTCGGCGGCGGTGGACGCCGCCGACAGTGAGGACTCCGCATCGGCGATCAAAGAAGCGATTTTGTCTGTGAGTGTGTCAGCCATGTATGTCATCTCCATAACGCATATTAAGTTTTTAGCAAAAATTGCGTTGTGCAACGCAAAAGTCCCCAATTTGTCCTAAAGTCACCTGAGATCTTTTTGCCATTCAACAACGAGCTTGCCCACGACAATCTCACATTTCCACTCCATGAGTGGTCTGAGGGGGGGTAGGAAGAAACTCAGTTAAGGATGCCTGCTTATGTAAACGCATCCCAACCAACCTATTTCTCGAAAAATGATAATCAAAGAATAATCTTTCGCTGGGGAAGGCCATATACCTTGAATTCTACATGTTTCAAAAAAAATGGCCATTCCTTATTAATATATGGAATCAAATTATTATTCAAATAATCTATCGAATAAAATCCACGGACAGCGCATTCATACAGCTTATTGATTTCAATTTCCCGCACCTCTTTGTCCGTCATTCCAAGAAATACGTTTTGCAATCCTATGCATGCGATTGGTCGTATTCATTATTGACCTCAATGTGAGGAAATTTTTCATCAGTTGCTTCATCAATGTTCACGTCTTCCAACGGGTAAATATCACTAGCCATATCACAATATTGCCGTAATTTCCCGGATACTATTATCACATCAAATGATCCCATAGACCAGTTGTGGGGGAAAACAACAGACGCAAAGCAAACGGGAAATATCAAAAGATTCTTTGGATCCCATACTCTTCCAGCAGAGAGTCACTGCTGCCAAGCGGCACCTGCTCTGATAATGCTTGGGCGGCTATAAGACGATCGAATGGGTCACGGTGATGCAGCGGGAGTTGTTGTAAGGAAAGCAAATGCGTTGTGCTAATTGGTAATATTGATATCCCCGTGTCGGCTGTCTGCTCTATAAGCTGTTCAAAAGGCACTTTCAACTTCAATTTCCCTAGTGTCAACTTTATGGCTATCTCCCATAGGCTTGCGATACTTGTCATCGCCTCGGTCGCCGATGAGATCATCACCTCAGCCTTACGTGAGAGCCGAGGTGAGTTTTCCAAATACCAAAGAAGCACCTGAGTATCGATGAGACAGACCTTCATTCCATATACTCCTTGAATTCATCAAGCGGCGCATTGAAGTCCTCCGACATCCATATCTTACCTTTCAAAGCTCCTGGCAAACGACGATTTCCCACATGCGTCCGCTTTATGACTTTCCCGCCCACATGCGCTAATTTTTTCTGTGGTAATGGAAACACGATGACCTCAAGCTCTTTGTTCAAGTAGTGCCTGGGAATATCTATGACAAGTTTAGATTTGGTTGTTGAAATGACTTCCCGTATCATGTGCTACCTCCTGTTCTTTGTTGTCGGTTTTCGCTATATCCCAACACGAGAATACCATTACCTTCAACTTGCTGAAACGCTAATCAACACGGCAAAAACATGTAGCATGATCACTTATACGTGCATGAAATCGGGTGCACTTTCGTATTATTAAACATGACCTGAGATTGGCGCAATGGAAAGGAATAAACAAAAGGCAGTGGTGAGCCCACTGCCTCTCGCTAATCGTAATAGCTCAGGACGCTTACGCCTTGGCGGCGGCCGGCTGGGCGGCCTTGATGGCTGCCTTGGCCTTCTCCACCAACGCGGCGAACGCCTTCGCATCGCGTATCGCCACATCGGACAGGACTTTCCTGTTCAACGTGATGCCGGCGAGTTTCAGGCCATGCATGAAAGCACTGTAGGTGATCTCAAGCGAACGGCAGGCGGCATTGATGCGAATCGTCCACAAACGGCGGTATTGACGCTTTTTCTGCTTGCGTCCGACGAAGGCGTGCGAATCGGCCTTGTCGACGGCGTCGTAGGCGATGCGGATGTTCTTGCTGGTGCGCCCGTAAAATCCCCTGGCGCGCTTCAATACGCGTTTGCGGCGTTTGCGTGACGGGACGGAGGAAGTTATTCTCATTGGAGTGTGCTCCTTTGGTTGCTCATCTTTTGGTGGATAATGAAGGAAAGAACCGCCAGGGCGGTCGTCACTTCTTCAATCCATAAGGCAGAGCGGCTTTCACCCTGCGTAGCTCGGTGCTCTTGATTTCCCCGTCACGTCCCAGACGGCGTTTGCGTTTCGAGCTCTTCCCGGCGAGTAAATGCCTTCCGCCGGCCTTCTGGTGTCTGAACTTTCCAGTGCCGGTCTGCTTGAGGCGCTTGGCGGCGCACTTCCGTGTCTTCATCTTGGGCATCGTTGTTCTCCTTATGAGATTGTTTGTTGATACTTCACCCTGGGATAGCCGATGCCAGCCTACGGGGGCCGTCAGGCCCCTATCCTCAGTGGTGGGCCACCGGATTAATGGTGACCGTTATGGCTCGTCCGGCGAAAGATGGCTTGCTCTCGGTATGCCCGAGCTGCTCGACGTCCTTGATAAGACGATCGATGATCTCGAACCCCATCGCTTTGTGGGCCGCCTCTCTGCCTCTGAAAACCAGAGAAACTTTTAGTTTATTGCCTTTCTTGAGGAATTCAATCGCATGATTAACTTTGATTTGATAATCATGGGGATCAATGTTCACATGGAACTTGACCTCCTTCATCTTCTGCGCATGGCTCTGCTTGCGAAGATCCTTCTGCCTCTTCTTCTGCTCGTAGATGAGCTTGCCGTAGTCGAGTATGCGGCAGACGGACGGCTTGACTTTGTCGGCGACCAGGATGAGATCCATCCCCACCTCCTCCGCGAGGGCGAAGGCTTTGGCGACCGGAACGATTCCAAGCTGGGCCCCGTCGTGCCCAATCAGACGGACTTCACCGACAGGCGCGGACCTGTCGTTCTTCTTAAGTAGCTTAGCGATGGCGTGTTCCTCCTATCTTGTTTCCCACGAAAGGCTCCAGCCTGCGGCGGCCGCGAGGCTATATGCCTCCCGCCGTGGCTCGTTCAAAATAAAGTCTTTAAGATACCGCGGAACCTTCTCCGGATCAAGCGGTAATCAAACTTTCTTGGCCAGATCCTCCGCCAGACGTCCCGTAAGCGCGTCAAGCGAGACGGTGCCAAGGTCGCCGTGCAGGCGCGCCTTGACCGCCAAAGTCCCCGCCTCGACCTCCTTGTCGCCGGCGACGGCGTAATAGGGGATCCGCTGATTCCGGGCGTCCTTGATTTTCGCTCCGATCGTAGCGGCGCGCCCATCGATCTCGACCCTGAATCCCTTCGCCTTCAAGGCTACGGAGGCGGCCGCACAGTAGTCGAAGTGCTTGTCGCTGATCGGCAGCAGACGGACCTGCTCCGGCGCCAGCCACAAGGGGAACGCACCGGCATAGTGCTCCACCAGAATGCCGAAGAACCGCTCGAGCGACCCCAACAGCGCCCGGTGGACCATGTACGGCTGGTGCTTCTTCCCATCGTCAGCGATGTAGCTCATGTCGAACCGCTCGGGTAGATTGAAGTCGAACTGGATGGTGGTGGTCTGCCACTCGCGTCCAATCGCGTCCTTGACCTTCAGATCGATCTTCGGTCCGTAGAAGGCGCCGCCGCCCTCGTCCACCTCGCAGGGCAGCCCCGCCTTTTCGACGGCTTTCCGCAGCGAGCCCAGCGCCTGCTCCCAGCGCTCGGTGGCGCCGACCGACTTCTCGGGCTTGGTGGCCAGATAGGCTTTTACCTCCTTGAAACCGAACGCCTCCCAGATCGAGAGACTGAAGCGCAGCACCTCGGCGATCTCGCTCTCGATCTGCTCGGGAGCGCAGATGATGTGCGCGTCGTCCTGGGTGAAGCCGCGGACGCGCAGCAGGCCATGCAGCACGCCGCTCTTCTCGTAGCGGTAGACGGTGCCGAGTTCCGCCCAGCGCAGCGGCAGCTCGCGGTACGAGCGGAGCCGCGACTTGTACACCTGGATGTGGAACGGGCAGTTCATCGGCTTGGCGTAATAGTCGGTGCCGTCGATGTCCATCGGCGAGTACATGGCATCCTTATAGAAATCGAGATGGCCGCTGGTCTTCCACAAATCGCTGCGCCCTATGTGCGGAGTGTAGAGCAGTTCGTAGCCGTTCGCATAGTGGCGTTCCCGCCAGAAGGTCTCGATGACGTTGCGGATGAACGCGCCCTTGGGGTGCCAGAGCACCAAACCGGGGCCGACATCCTCGGCGACGCTGAACAGTTCGAGATCCTTGCCAAGGCGGCGATGATCGCGCTTCTTCGCCTCCTCGATCTTGGCGAGATACTCGTGTAGTTCCTTCTTGGTGGCAAAGGCGGTCCCGTAGATGCGCTGGAGCATCGGGTTGGTCTCTTTGCCGCGGTAGTAGGAGCCGGCGATCGACAGCAGGGTGACAGCCCCGACACCTCCCGAGTTTTCGAGATGCGGTCCGCGGCAGAGGTCGACGAAATCGCCGCACCGATAGAAACTGATCGCATCCCCTTCGGGAATGTCGGCGAGTCGCTCAAGCTTGTAGGTCTGCTTCTCCTTTTCCAGCAGGCTCTTCGCCTCCTCGCGGGACAGTTCGAACCGCTCAAAGGGAATCCGCTTGTTGATGATCTTTATCATCAGCTCCTCGATCCCGCCGAGATCCTCGGGGGTCACTGGGCGCGGCAGATCGAAGTCGTAGTAGAAGCCGTCGGCGGTTGACGGTCCGATGTCGAACTTCGCCTCGGGGAAAAGCTCACGCACGGCGGCGGCCATCACATGGGCCGCGCTATGCCGAATAGTCTCAAGGGGATATGCGCTCACACTCGTCACCTGTTATTATTTGTTCCACACGTGATTTCACGCCTCACCAACGCATGCCGCGCGGGAGACTCGTAATGTACTACGCGGCAATAAATTATACAGCTGGTGAGAGAAAATTCAGCGCGGTTAGGTTCTTGCGGCTAGTACGAACCCTCCAGCGTGATGGGAGCCCGCAAGCCGAGATCAAGGTAGTAGTTCAGATTGCCGGGCACGACGTGCCCGTCGACAAACGCCATGTTCGCCTTGCCGTTGTGGATGTAGCCGAATTCCCAGGTGACCGCCCACGTCTCGGCGGCGTCACAGAGATGCCAGTCGCCGGATGCAGGATAATAGAGTGACCCCATCGTGTCCCCAAAGAGAATGGTCTCCGACGGACTTTTTATCGATCTGAGGCTGGGGCACGTGATCATCGCGCCGGTGAGCCAGTCATCCCCCTTCTTCGAAGGAGGCAGATACACATTGAGCCCGTAACCGGTCAGTTGCCAGTCCACGAATTTGTCCAGCTTGCTGCAGCTCCAGATGGAGTTGACCAGCATGCGCTCACCCTCCGCGCCCTACTCGTAGTAGTGCCAGCCGCCGTTCAGGTACGACTGCAGCTTCTGGTTCCAATATCCGTTGAAAAACGGAGCCGGCAGACGGTCGCCGAAATCACCCGCATAGAGAAGAGCCACGTTCGTGATCTGCTTGAGGTTGTTAACGCATTTGATGCTTCGGCCGGTCTCCTTGACGTTCCGCAAGGCGGGCAGCAGGAGCGCCGCCAGGATCGCGATGATCGCGATCACGACCAGCAGTTCGATGAGTGTGAACGCCTTCTTCGATGCAAGCAAGTGCCGTGGTCTCAAGATTACTCTCATCGTCTCGCCTCCTTTACGAATTGCAGACCACTCCCGCCGATATGCAAACTGCCGGCAACCTTGATCTCTCCCCCTGGCCGGCTGCGGCCGGCGATCTCGTCCAACAACCGCGCGACGCCCACGGCGGCGACTTGCTTCTCAGGCAAATCCCAGGCGGTCACCTGCGCGTACTCCTCCCGAGGCGTCTCCCAATCAGAGGCGAAATGATAGAGGGTGATGTCTTTCCCGATCCGCACACCAGCCGCCGCCGCGCGCTCAAGAACCAGATCTCTGAACACCCTGTTGTAGCAGATCACGGAAACAGGCCACGATGACTCGGCGACAAGCCTCTCGGCCAGCGGGATGCACTGCTTGCCCCGTCCCACAAGAAACTCCGCATACCCGCCGGCGGGCAGCGCCGCCTGTAATACCCCACGAACGCCGAGCAGCCGCTCCCGCGCCGAATAGTGGTCGGCGTCAAGTCCGAAATACGCCGTCCGTTCAGGCCGCGTTCCCACGACGTGCCGGGCGAGCTCCCGCGCGCCATGGAGGTCGTCGATGCGGACCACCGTCGCCCCTTTCACCCCCGTCCTATTCAACCAGACCGTTGGTCCCTCCATCCTGCCAAGAGCCTGTTCAAGCTCTGCGGGAATCCACCCCGCCACATCAATGGCGAGGATGCCGTCGACCGCCAACTCGGCGAAAATCTTCGGGTACGCCAGTTCCCCCTGCCCGTCCTTCTTGAGCGGAAAGGGCTCGTAGATCATCGAAAAGCCCCCCTCCCCCGCGGCCAGAGCGGCTTCCCCCGCGTAGGTGGCGATCGACGGATTATAGATGCCGATGGCGGAGTCGGTGAAGAACACACAGGCGATGCGGTCGAAATGACGCGAACGCATCGCTCGGGCGGCGGAGTTCGGACGGTAGCCGCAGGACCGCATGGCCTTCCGGATCTTCTCGAGGGTGGGGTCCGCCAGCTTCTCCGGAGCCTTGAAGAATAACGACACCGCCTGCTGGCTCACGCCGGCAAGCTCGGCGACGTGTCGCTGCGTCGCGGCGGCTCCATCGCTCTTCTTTTGGAACTTCACGCCGACCGTCTTCATCTCAGCCCCCCTTCTCGCAACAGAACGGAACCGGCTTCGCCGGAGCTTCAGCCCCCATGCTGACGCATGGGGCTCGGTTCAGATGCCGCCCTTCCATCCGAGCCCCGTCCGTGTGGGGGGATGCGCACACCTGACATAACAATTTCTCTAAACGATCAAGTTAAGCGACTCTGCCGCAGCTTGGCTTCACTGTTCAAGTTTCAGGCAATTGCCTTTGCCTCTTCCCGACATCTGCACCGGGGCATGACCTTTTCCCGGCATCGATTAGTACGTACTAATTATACGCCCGAATCGACATCCCGTCAAGTCATCGCACGTAAAATCTCCGCTCGTCCAGGCGGCGTTCGTCAGTCGAACCTGTTGTAGAAGGGGTCGTTCAGGATTTCGTCGAGCATGCGAGCCCCCTCGTCCACTCCGATGTGCCTCTTCAGAAGCATCGTCATGATCACCCGCAAAGCGGCAAGGAGGGTGGCGCTGATTTGGCGATAATAGAAGAAGGGGCGGTCTTCGACAGGGAGAAAGGCGACATCCAGGTCATAGTAGTGCCCGCGCGACTCCTCGAATCGTTCTGTGAGGGCGGGGAAGAATCCCCTCGGAGCGAGAGCGGTGAATACTTCCCGGTCAAAAAGTGACTTCACGACAGACCATCCCGCGTCAATGTCCACCGGTGCGCATCGTCCAGACGCAAGGGCCGAGACTCCCGTCACTCCCACGATCTGCTGCGTGACGCCAAAGACTTTCTCGGACGGTACGACCGTGTGACGGAACTCGTTCCCCGTGGCGCGCATGTCGTGACGATACCACGAGCCGATGCACGGATCGAACGCCGCCTTTCCCGCAATGAATGGATGGGGATTGAGCGAGGCGAGATTTTTATACAACCCGTGGTTTTCCAGAAGAAGCTCAAGCAATCTCCTCCCACGCTCCGTGTCGAAGGCGGCCACGCGCCGCGCACCCTCCTTAAAGCCCTTGAGAAACAAGACGATCTGCTCGCGGAGGAAAAAGGGGAGCGTAAGCCACAGCGTACGGAGGTCGTCGACCGGATACAGGAAGACGGCTGCCGCGCCGCGGTTGTTGAAATTGTAGTCGAGTTGGCGCAGGCGCCAATAGCGGTGGTCCAGAAAGTCGTCAACGCCGCCACCATCCAACTCGTTGTTAATAATGCCATTATGAGTGACAAAGGAGTGTGATAGAAAAAACGGGCGATTGAACTGGCGCAGCCCAACGAACTGTCCGTCCAATAGCTCTTGACGGCCCTCGCATGTGGAGAAGTCAAGAAGGGATCCGTAGGGCACGAGGTAGCGATAGTCATGGGCGAGGAAGATGAACAACCGGCGCGAACTGTGGAAGTCCGTGAAGAGCTCGTCGATGCCCTCCCGCGAGTCCGGCTGATATTCCACGGTGACCGACACCCGCGCGTCCCCGCGGCCGACAATCGACGCGAGGCATTCGACCGGGTAGGCGCGCCCGGCGAAGACCCGGACCTCGAGGGGGGCGCCTTTGCGGATCCGGGTCTGCACGCCCGACTTCTTCGTCACAAGCCCCTGCCGCTCCAGCACGCCGAGGGCGCGCTGGATGGTGGCGTTCGACGTGCCATAGAGCCTCATCAAATCGAGGACCTTGGGGATTGTCCCCGCGTCCCCTGAGCCGCCGCGGACGATGAAGTCGTCGTGGATGCGCTGCGCGATGAGCGTGTATTTCTTTGGCATGCTTATATACTAGTATCTTTGTACTATCATGTTTAACAATGTCTTATAATGTATTTATATAAAATATACTCCTCCTCTTGTTGACTTGTCAAGGGGTGTTCGGTATAATGATCATCAAATGGTCTTATATTACTAGTAATGATGGAGCTATTTCAACCTTGACAGGAGACGCCACGCATGAGCGGATCGCCTACATCATATCGCAACGCATTCACACTCATAGAGTTGCTCGTCGTCATCGCCATCATCGCGATCCTGGCGTCGCTGCTGCTGCCCGCATTGTCGAAGGCGCGGGATTCCGCCAAAGCGAGCATCTGCGCCAACAACCTCAAGCAGATGTTCTACGCCATGATGAACTACTGCGACGACAACAATCAATACCTCCCCCCCACCAACAACGGGACATGGTACTGGACTCAAAGCGCGGTGCTTCCCGACGAGTACTTCGGCTATCAGGCGCACCCGCCGAACAATATTTGGCCGCTCCCCCCCAACGCTGGCTCATGCCCATCCGCCGTCAACATAACATGGGTGCCTGGTCACGCCTACAACGCGCATATCAACGATTACAGCGGCTCGGTCGGCCTGGCCTCGCCGAACCCCGTCAAATGGCAGCGGGGGGTGACCATCCCCTCGAAAACAATCCTCTTCATCGACGGCAATTATGGCATGATGATCGACTTGCGGTGGCGCGACAACGGCGACCCCACGAAGTTCAACGTGGGCCTCTTCCACTCGTTATGCACCCGCGGCATCTTCATCGACGGGCATGCGGAGAAGATCCCGGAGGGGTATGTTCCATACCCGAAGACGGATAGCTTCTGGGTCGGGCACTAAAGACCTTTGGCATGCCCTCCACCAGTCTGGCGGACGCATGCCGTCAGATCAATGATCAGGAGATTCAATCGCCACACGGAGGTGGCTCCCACATTGGGGTTTCCTTGGACTTCAGTTCGAATATAATGTGGGAGCCAGCTCCTGCTGGCGATTCCATGTCTTGAAAGACGCAACCGTTTGAGTTTCAGAAGCGCATGAGTTACGAATGTGCAGCATTACCAAGGAGCACGAAATGACAAGATCGGCACCCGTCCATAGTCTGAAAACAGCTATTCTGGCACTTGGCATCTCCGTGCTTCTGAGCGCAACCACCCGCGCCGAAACCTTCGGCCGCGCCCAGGAGCCAGCCGACAAAGTCTCCCTCGACGGGCGCTGGGAGGTCTTTCTCACCGATGCCCCCGCCCTGACGCCGCCGTTGCCGCAGGAGGGCAAGGCGACCTCGGTGGACATCGAGGGGAAGAAGAACGCCCGTGGTCCCAATGGCTGGAGCGGGCTCAACGAACCGTTTCTCCATGCCTGGTACTCGCGCAAGATCGCCATCCCGGAAGCATGGCACGATCGCCGCGTGCTCATATCCTTCCTGCCGTGCCTCTGGGAGGCGCGGGTGTTTTTGAACGGCCACCCCGTGGGCGTGAATGTCGGCATGCTGCCCTTCACCCTTGATGTCACCGCCGCCGCCAAGACCGGCGAGGAGAATGAACTCCTCGTCATCGCCTCGGGGGAGGTGGCCCTCCTGCTCGACAGGGAAAAAGATCTTGAGCGGCTGACGCCGGAGGAGCGCCTCGAATTCAGGAAGATCATCTCCAACGGGCATTATTCGACACGGCTGCAGAATCGCTGGATGTGGAAGGTGCTCAACGCCTACGGGATGCGGCTCGGCGTGCAAGGCGGATGGTGCTGGTCAGAGAATCCCGTCCACACCGCCGACGTGTTCATCAAACCCTCGATACGGGAGAAAAGCCTTGCCGCTGACGTCACCGTGCGCAACCGCTCCGGACGGGATGCGGAGGTGGTGGTCTCGGCGCGGGTGCTCGACGCGGAAGGAAACTCAGTGCTCGCCCTTCCCGGTAAGCAGGCGCGGCTGGCGGACAAATGCGAAACGGTGCTGAGCCTCGCTGCCCCATGGCCGACACCACGGCTGTGGGAGACGGATGATCCATACCGGTACACGCTGCTCTGCGATATCACCGAGAACGGACAAGTCGTGTCCACCCATCGCACCCCTTTCGGCTTCCGTGAGTTCTGGAGCGAAGGCGACCAGATCATCCTCAACGGCAAACGGCTGCACCTGCGCAGCGACGCCCTCATGTATCCCAACGCCGATCCGGCCGCCGCCGTGCAAAGCCTGCGGCTCAGGGGGATGAACTGCGTCCGGATCTGCTGGAGCGATCAGCCCACGCATGAGACCATGGACTTCTTCGACGCCAACGGCATCGTCACCAGCATGGAAAGCGGACTGCATAGCGAGATGGGCAGCCTGAACCTCGCTCGACAGGATCAACGCTTCTGGGATTTTTTCCGCACCGACATGGAGGCCATGATCCGTCAGTACCGCAATCACCCATCTCTCAATTCCTGGTGCTTCGCCAACGAATACCGCTTCCGCGGCGAAAGCGCCGACAACATCGCCAAGGTGGCCGCCCTCAAGGCGCATCTGCAACTCAACCTCGATCCGACACGCGCCTACTGGGCGGCGGACGATTACACCTTGAACTTTTTCGACTTCCGATCCGCGCACGGCGCGCCCCACTCCGAATATCCGGTCCCCGGCTCAATCGGCTCGGAAAGCTCCCGAGAGATGACGCTCATCCCCAACGGCGCCTACCTGTGGAAAACGCTCCCCATCATCAACACGGCGACGACACCCTGGAGCGAGTTCCGCATGCCGTCCGACAAGCCCATCGTGCTCGACGAGAATGCGTATCTTTTCTTCCGCATGCAGTCCATGGATCCGCTCAGTGTGCTTTTCGGCGACGAGGCGTATTCGGGATCGACCCTGAACGCGGTCGAGGATTCTCCCGCCGGTTCCGGTTTCATGCACCAGAAGAACGTCATGGCGCACCGCTACCGCGGCATGGTCGGAACATGGATCTTCCAGGCGAACCGCCTGAACGACATCGCCAACTTCTCGCCCCATGGATATGACCTGCGTGGCGGGTCAAACGACCTCCGTACCCGCATCTATCTGCCGATGTTCCAGGAGGTAATGGCTGAGCGGACCTTCTTCCTGCACACCTTCGCCACTCATTTCTATGATGACGAAAAGGTGCTCCTCGATGTGTCGGTGCACAATGACAGCCGCCAGAAGCGCAGCCTCACGCTCACGTGGAGCGCCGGGAAGGACCAGGGCGGCGAGCGGGTCTACGAACTCGAGCCCGGAATGATGAAGATCGACGCCTTGCCCGTGTACGAAAGCGGAACGCTCGCGGCCCGCGCAAGTGTAATTGTGACATTGCGATTGCTGGAGGACGGCAAAGAACTCAAAACCATTCAGCGCGCAGTTGACATCTTCCCGCATAGCATGATGAAGCTGCCCCCTGCCGCCGCAACGCTCTCAGTTTTCGATCCGCCCGGCGCGCTGAAACGGATTCTCGACGCGGCTGACATCAAATACAAAACCATTGACAATCTTGAGAAGCTCTCCGGCGTGGAGGGTGCGCTGTTCATCGGCCCCGACACCATGCCCGAGAGCATGCTTGCCGGACGTGCCCTTGTGAAATACGCCGAAGCCGGCGGGCGGGTTGTCGTCATGCGACAGAAAGAAACACCCACCTGGCTTCCTGTGCGCCTGCCCCCCATCGACAACACGACGCATTCGACCATGGCGTTCATCCATGCGCCGTTGCACCCGGCGGTCAAGGATCTCGGAGCGGACGACTTCAAATTCTGGCGCGGCGACCGCGCCAAACTACTCGACTGGAACGTCGTCTCGCTCGTCAATTATCTGATGCCCACCGCCGGCAATTACCTGCCGATTGTCGCCGCCGGCGGCGAGGCGGGACTTTTCTATTCCCCCCTCATCGAATATTCCATGGGGAAAGGCACGATCATCGGCTGCCAACTGGTGCTGACGGAAAAACATGGCCGCGAACCTGTCGCCGATATCGTATTACGGAATCTCATCCAGTATGCGGCGGCACCTGCGGGAAAACCTTTGAACGCGGCCGGCATCATACCAGGCGACGACAAGGATGGGATCGCGTTGCTACGCCAAACCGGCGTCGCGCTGGAGCCGGTCTCCTCAGCAGCATCAGCGAGCCCGGATGTGGTATTTGTCCACGCCAGCGCAGTCTCCTCGCTGGATGGAGCCGCCTTCCGAAAAGCGATAGAAGGAGGGAAGACAGTGTTCGTGTACGGTTTGGCGAAAATCGAGACGGTGGCGGAGATTGGCGAGCGACTGGGACTGCAGCTTGCCGCCGAGACGGCGGCGCGCGACGACCTACCGCTGGCCAAGGCGCCGAACTGGGGCGCGAACGAGTTGCTCCAGGGAGTGAACGACGGCATGTTCTTCTGGGCCAGCGCCCGGATGATGCAGCAATCCGGCACCACGGACAAGGAGTCCCAAAACTTCTTCTATGACCGCTCCATTGCCGACATCGTCCTTGCGCGCGCTCCCGGCGCGCTCATCGGCCGCGGGGATCGCGCCGTCATGGCGTCCATTCCATTCGGCGCCGGGAAAATCATCCTCAGCACCCTCCGCTGGGACAAAACATTGGGCCCCGATGCCACAACCCGCTCACAGCGGCTGTTAAGCGTCTTGGCCACAAATCTCGGAGTCAAGGTGCAAGCGACAGGTTCCACCCCTCCGCTTGATCCGGCCAACGCCTTCCAAGTTGACCTGCGGAAAGTCGCCAACATGGCCTTCGCAGATGACGTCGCCAATGACGGCAAGGGCGGCTGGACGGACGAGGGCAACGTGAATGACATGCGCGGCATGCCGCTAAGCATGCAGTACTTCACGGAGCGTATGATCCCCTTCGACATCATCGATCCGGCGTCCAACGACGGGAAGAGCGTGCTGCTCCTCGGGTATGATCAGAATCCGATCCCGCGACGCGCCGACATCCCCGTGAAGCGCAAAGCGGCGAGACTGTTTTTCCTCCACACCGCCGGTTGGTCGGGAGAGACCGCGCGCTACACCATCCGCTACGAGGACGGCAGCACAGTTGAGATTCCCGTCGTCAACACGGTGAACATCGTCGATTGGTGGTCGAGCGCCGCGGCTCCCAACACCATACTCGTCCCAGTTATGAACGCCTACCAGATGTACCAAGGAGGCTTGATGGCGAATCCCACCGTGGTGAAGGCGACGCACTATCTGACTTGTTTTCCGTGGGACAATCCGAAACCTGACACGCTCATTGAAAGCATCACCATGGACACCGAGGCGAAAAAAACACGCTTCGTCCTCGTCGCCGTCACCGGACAGATCGCGGTCGACGCGCCGGACGGCGTCTCCGTCTTTAAACTGAGAGAGACGTTCAAGGTGCAAAACACTGTGGGCCTCACCCTGACCGCCGGCAACTACGGACTCAGTTTCGGCGCGGGAAAAGGCACGCAACTCATCCAGGTCAACCCCTTCATCACCGCATGTGGCAAAGAGTACTATGCGACCTACGCGACACGCAAACTCGGCGTGACGGGCGATATCAAGGACGGAGTCTGGCGTGGCGCGCAACGACTGGAGTTCGACGCCGCCGACACCGTGGTGCCCCTCGAGATAGCCCACGCCTTCGCTCCCGACGGCGACACCGTCACCGTGACCTGGCTGCAACCGGGCGCCATCAAGGATGCGGGCGGCGCGGTCACCCTCAAGCAGGTGATGTACTGGAATGCTGACGACGGCGCGGCAACGTGGGGGACCGTCGACGGGCAAAGCGGCAACTTCGCACCAGACCAACCAATTTACGGGAAAGACACGCAGGCTTCGGCCACCCCCGACAAACCAAGCTTCACGTTCACCTCGACAGGGGGAGACCGGGTGAATCTTTTCCTCCAACCAGGAACCGTGTTCAGATTTTCTCTGACGGACGGCAAGAACGCCTCACAACCCGCTAAGATCGTGACCATGTATCTGTTCCCTCCGGCATGCGTGTTGGCCCCAGGCTTCGACGTCCCACTGAGTTGGTGGTACAAGATCGACGGCAAGGCGGCGGCGCGGTAGCCGAGGCGCATGACCGACTTTGTAACAATGGCGTAGTTATACACAATGTTTTCAGGATAAAGTTTTGCGTGCTCTTTCCTGCAATTTCTCACCTCGCCCCATCCATGGACTTTGTCCCCATGCTGTCCCCCTGTATATTCCATCTCTCAAAAGTTTTGCATTGGGATCGAGTTGATGAAAATACCCATTTACCACCTTGACGCGTTCGCCTCGCGCATCTTCTTCGGCAATCCGGCGGCTGTTTGCATACTGGATTCGTGGATCGATGACGGAAAACTCCAGTCCATCGCCATGGAGAACAATGTATCCGAGACCGCATTTCTTGTCAGGAATGACGAAGGGTTCGACCTCCGATGGTTCACCCCGTCGACCGAGGTCGCCCTTTGCGGGCATGCGACGCTGGCGAGCGCATTCGTCGTTTTCCAATATTGCAATTGGCGGGCGAACGAGGTTCGTTTCCGCACCCGCAGGCGCGGACTATTGACCGTTTCGAGGCGCGGCGATCTACTTGAGATGGATCTTCCGTCAATCCCCGCCCACCACCTCCAACCTCTGCCCGACGGCATCACAGAGGCGCTGAGCATATCGCCGGTCGACGTGCTGGGGTCCGCCGAGGATATACTTGTTGTGCTGGACAGCGAGAAGACGGTTCAAGATGTCAGACCGGACTTCCGCGCGCTTGAGCGAATCGAGTGCCGCGGCGTAATCGTGACGGCCAGAGGAACTCGGAGCGACTTCGTTTCACGATTCTTCGCTCCCCGGGTTGGCATACCGGAGGATCCGGTGACAGGTTCCGCACATTGTGTTTTGATTCCTTACTGGGCTAATGAGCTTCGCAAGAAAGAGCTGCACGCAGTGCAGTTGTCGAAGCGGGGCGGGGAACTGTTCTGCATTCATGCCGGAGAGCGGGTGAAGATTTCCGGCAAAGCGGTACTCTATCTGGAAGGCTCGATAACCATTTGAGGCAGTGGACAGGCGCATGCGACCGAACCAAACTCACCGCAGGAAATGCGTGACGTTATGGCAGCAACAAGTGCATATCTGACGCCAGCGTAAAGCTTTAGCGGCAAGGTCCCAGCCAGCATGCTCTCACAGAAAAACAAAACCTACAACGCCCTGCTGTTCCGGGCGGCACTCGTCGGGCTTGCGGCGGGCGGACTCGGCGTCCTCTTCAGATACGTCTTGGAGTCGTTTTCCCATCTCACGCAGTCCGTGGCGACCTCGAACCTCCTGCCACCACACCTGTCATGGATGCCCCCGATCGCCTTCTGCGCGCTCTGCGCGGTGTTCGCCGCATGGCTCACTTCAGCGCTTGCGCCCGAGGCAAAGGGAAGCGGCATACCGCATGTGAAAGCGGTGCTCAAGGGACTCGCCGTCATGCGCGTCTGGCGGCTGCTGCCCGTCAAGTTCCTCGGAGGAGCCGTGGCGATCGGCGGCGGCCTGGCTCTTGGACGGGAAGGTCCCACTGTTCAAATGGGAGCCGCCGTCGGCACTACTGTCTCGACCATTTTCAAGACGGGAGCCACGCAACGCAGGACGCTCACTATCGCCGGTGCCGGAGCGGGACTCGCTGCAGCTTTCAACGCCCCGCTGTCCGGAGTGGTGTTCGCGCTGGAGGAGATGCAGCGCGACTTCCGGACGATCGTCTTCGGAGCGGTCTTCATCGCCTCGGTCATGGCGGACATCGTCTGCCGACTCGCCTATGGACAAGCTCCCGTCCTCGCCATGCCGCTCTACCAGTCCCCCGCCCTCGCCGCGCTTCCCTTTTTCCTGATGATGGGGGGGGGCGTCGGACTGCTTGGTGTCGCCTTCAACAAACTTCTTCTCAGAACCGTCCAGCTGACGGAAACGCGCTTCGGCATGGGGCGCACTCTGCTGTACGCGGCGGCCGTCGGGGCGACCGTCGGAATGCTATTCAATTGGTACCCCGAGATGACCGGCGACGGACACGCGCTTGCCCTCCATGCGACCGTCGGCGGCATTGGCCTCCCGCTCCTCGCCCTGCTGCTGGCGGGCCGTTTCCTCTTGACGATCGCCTCGTATGGTGCGAAAACTCCCGGCGGGATTTTCACGCCGCTCCTCGCATTTGGCTGCATCGCCGGAGCGATAGCCGGCGGAACGTTTTCCCATCTTGCGCCCACGCTCGCTCCATCGCCCGGGGCGTTCGCAGTCGCCGGCATGGCCGCCTGCTTCGCCGCGATCGTCAGGTCCCCCCTGACGGGCATCGCGCTCGTCGTCGAGATGACGGGGGACTACGCCCTCACGCCCTATCTGCTTGCCAGCGCCTTCGCCGCCTATCTGGTGGCCGAATACTGCGGCGAGCCCCCCATCTACGACTCACTCATGCGGCAATCGCAGCACATGAGGAGAGAGAAACAGGGATGAACGTATAGTGCACGCCTGTGAGCGGAGCGGGCAGCGAGAGAGCCTTACCTGACCCCCTCCTCCACAACCTTGTTGTCCCAGCAATAAATATCCTTCGTGGTCTCCTCGTCGGCGTAGACTCCCGGATTGGGGGAGTAGCGTGAGCGTATCCACGTATTGCCTGTCACAAAGACTCCCGACGAGTACGCCGTCCCGACCGAACCCCGGTACGAGTTGTTCTCCCGCCGTGGAATGGAGTTCTCGATCACATTCCCTCGGATGATCACATTCTCCGCCGAGCAGGCATAGGCGATGGCGCCGGGACAGTTGACGAACCTGTTGCCCTCCACCAGTATGTCGCGCAGGATGGGATACTGCGTCTTCTCGGCGGAAGGATCCGTCTTGAGGTAGACGCTCATATAGATCGTCGGCTTGCACTCATTGGGGTAGCACCCCATCGGGTTCACCGTGTCGAACAAATTGTTCCTGATGACGATGTTCGATGCGCCATATCCCTCGGACCACACGTCGAACGTATAACCGGTCTCAATTTTAATGCCGCCCATCTGGTTGTGGAACAACCTGTTGTTCTCGACGGTCATGTCACTTCCGAGCAGAAGCAATCCCCGCGCGCGGTTGTCATGGAAATAACAATTCCTTATGATGACATGCCCGGAGTTGTAACGCCGGTTGAACATAATGAATCCGGCCCCCCGCGGCTCCGGAAGCTCCTTGTCGAAGGATATCTCATGAATCCCCTTGGCGCCGTCAATCTCCCGCTTCGACGTGATCGTGCCGGTGAAGCCCGTGGGAGAGTAGTCATCGTTGCGCAACTCGACGCTGTCGCCGACATGCGCGGTGTCGATGGAGCGGAAGTTTCTCGTCGTGACCGTGTCCCGCCCTGTTTTGGAGGCGAAGCCGGTGCAGTCGTGCACATTCAGACAGTCGTCGCCGCCGAGACTGAACTCGCATCCCTCCATCTTGTAGTACCCCAGCGACTGCGCGACATGATGATGGTCGGCCGCGCAGGTGATCGGCCTCTTCGTCCCCGGCGGCCTGATCACATTGGTGTTGAGGAATTGCCAGTGGTGCTGCATCCCGCTCGAGACGAACGCATGGCTGGGACACGAATAGACGTTCACGCCGGAGAGTGTCAAATGCGCGTTATCCCTCATCACCACTCCGGCCATGTCATAGACATAATGCCTCATGCGGAAAAGCATATCCTTTTGAAGGCGCCGCGCAAACCCGCTCTTCTGGCTTCCCCCGTCCGCAAACACCCGCAGGAGGTTGCCGGACAGCCATTCCGTCTTCGGAACCGGACTCCGCCCGCGGAAGGTCTCGAACCCCATGTTGACGGCCCCCTCGCATCCGACGGACATGGTGCCCGGGTCGAGTTGCTCTATGTCGCCAACTCTGAGATCTTTCTTCGGAAAGCTCTCATAATCAACGAACCGAAAGTCGGCGTATCCACCGTCCGGGGCGACAGACTCCACTCTGACCACGCTTGCCAGCGGATCCTTGTCCCAGTCCCAGTCGATGTTGAAGTCCTTGAAAAGCGTCCTTTCACACCCCAGGATGCGCACCAGGTCTCCACGCTCTTTGAGGAAAACGAACGTGGAGCCTTGTCCATCAAACTCGAAGTCGGCAAGCTTCTCGAATTGAATGGTGGTGTCGGAAGTGAAGCGGTACACCCCCTTGGGAACGCTCAACCGCGAGGCGCCCTTCTCGGCGCAATGACGGATCGTGTCGTTGAGCGCTTTCGTGTTGTCGGGGTTGTCCACGCGGACGCCGAAGTCGGCCGCCGATACGACCGCTTGCTTCGCGGGTTTGGGCAGTTCGATGGAAAACTCGTCGGCTCCCTTGGGTATGGCAGGAGCTTTATTAGGACTGGCATCCGCGGTCGCCGGATAGAACGCTTTGCCGGGACCGCAGACAATGCTGATATCGTCGACAACGGCCGACGCCCTTTTCCTCGTATGTATCTGGAAGGAGTAATTCTCAGCCCCTTCCGGCACATGGAATGGCAGCTTGAAAGCCTTCTCCGCGCCGACTGTGTCGAATACGATTTGCCCCCGGTCCGAGAAGCCATCATTCGCGTCAAACGGCCGAATGAGGAACAGCAGGTACGAGTCGTCCCCGATCCGCAGGTTGCGGCATTTGAACGACACCTGATAGTCGTTGCCTGGCTTGAGAATCCCAGGGGCGGTCCGAAAACACGCATTCCATTCGTCAGGGCTTTCAATCGTGTTGATCAGCAGGGAGGATGCCCCACTCAGCGCGTCTCCCGAACCGACTGACGCAAACGAACCATTCAGCGAGTACCGCGACGCTTGAGCGGGATCCTCGAAATCGATCCGCCCTACCTCGCTCGATGAAACCCCATCCCGTGGTACCACACACCCCGTCACCCCCCACACGCAAAGTACGAGTGTGACGTAGTACGCCAAAACACGGCCCATGTCACGCATGCTCCAACCTCCTTTTCGTTCACGACCGCGGAGACTCTCCGCCCGCAAGCGAAGGTTGTCGCCTGTTTTATATCGATCTGAGCCAATATCCCTATCAAATCTACCTACCGTGACGCCCCCTGCAACCTGCGACTGCGGTAAACGTGAAGAAATGCGATAGGACGTCATGCGGAAAACAGCGGAAGAACTACTCGGTGTTGACGTGGACGTGGCTGTGAAGCCTGCGGAAGGCCGAGGGGGTCGTCCCGGCGAGGCGCCGGAACACCTTGCGGAAGAAGGCGATGTCACCGAAGGCGCACTCCGCCGCGATCTCGCCAATGGTGAGGCGGCTTTCAAGGAGCAGATGGCGCGCCTTCCTCACCCGCTCACGATGTATCTCGTCAGTGAGTCCGTGCCCGTAGGTCTGCTTGAAGACACGGCCGAGGTAGTCGGGATTGCATCTGAGCCGCGCCGCGACCGACGCGGTTGTGGCCCTCGCATCAAACACGGCGACGCGCAGATACTCCCGCGCCTTCGCCGCGAGCGCCCGCCCGGCAAGCCCCCCCGCTCCTTCGCCTGAGCGGCCGCGTGCGATTTCGAGCAGGATGAGTGAAAGCAGCAACGAAAGCCGCTCGTCACCCCGCGGCACACGCTCCTGCTCGTCGAGGAAACGGACGCACAACTCGCTGAGCCGCTCCGGATCGCTGACGACACCCGATTGGCGCAGTTTCACAACCGTGGCATCACCCGCATGCGGCGGTATCGTGAAGTGTATCCAAAAAAATGAAAGATCGGCCGGATAGGCCGCCGCCCCGCCATGCCTTCTTCCGGGCCACAGGACGAGCGTCTCTCCCGGACCGAGACGGAATCGCCGCTCCTCCTCGAACAACTCAAGGACGCCGCTCCGCACGAAAATAAGCTCGTAGGAGTCTATCACCCGAGCCGGATGCGTCCCCTTCCCCCGCGAAACAAACAGTCCGCCGTTCAACGCCACCACCGGCGCCACCGCCTGGAACTGAAGCTCTGCCATATATGCCCTTCACCCTGCAATTCGGAGGAATAGTCGGAATAGCCTCTATTTTATACCAAACTGATATCTGTCGCCGATTAGATTTGCAAGCTATACTTGAGTCAAATAAGTGAAGGGGAGAGTCTATAATGGCAGACACTTGAACAAATAGGGATCGTGATGCATAAAGGTAGCGATTTAGGATTCATTTCACAACAAGGAGCTCGTCGATGAGAAATCTACAGGCGGTATCGTTCACGAAAGTTGAACTCACAGACACATTCTGGAAGCGGTTTCAGGAGACGAACCGGACCGTGACGCTCGAGACTGAGCGGGAACAGTGCGAGCAGACGGGACGCATCGACGCCATGAAGCTCGACTGGAAGGAGGGAAAGCCCAACAAGCCACATATTTTCTGGGACTCGGACCTGGCGAAAGGGATCGAGGCGGCGAGTTACTCCCTGGCATCTCATCCCGACAAAAAGCTCGAGGCGTGCCTCGACAAAGTCATCGCCCTGATAGTGAAAGCTCAAGCCGAGGACGGCTACTTCAATTCGTACTTCCAGCAGATCGAGCCGGAGAACTGCTGGACGAACCTCCGCGACCGGCATGAACTCTATTGCGCCGGCCATCTGATCGAAGCCGCGGTCGCCCATTTCGAGACGACCGGCAAACGATCCCTGCTCGACGCCATGTGCCGCTTCGCCGACAACATCGCATCCGTCTTCGGCACGAAGAAAGGACAGAAGCGCGGCTACTGCGGCCACGAGGAGATCGAGCTCGCGCTGGTGAAACTGGCGCGGGTCACCGGGGTGCGCAAATACCTCGAGCTGAGCAAGTATTTCGTCGAGGAGCGTGGACGGAAACCCTACTATTACGACGTGGAGGCGAAAGCCCGCGGCGAGGATCCGACGAAAAGGCACCGCGCCCACGAGACGGAAGAATATGGCTACTTCCAGGCGCACCGCCCCGTCCGCGAACAGGACACCGTCACCGGCCACTCCGTCCGCGCCATGTACCTGTACTGCGCCATGGCCGACCTCGCCCGCGAGTACCAGGACGAGTCGCTGCTCAAAGCCTGCGAGCGGCTCTGGACGCACCTCTGCGAGAAAAACATGTACGTCACCGGCGGCATCGGCTCGTCGCGCCACAACGAGGGGTTCACCTTCGACTACGACCTGCCGAACGAGACCGCCTACGCCGAGACCTGCGCCAACATCGGCCTCGTCTTCTGGGCGCACCGCATGCTGCAGCTGACCGCCGACGGACGCTACGCAGACGTCTTGGAGCGCGCCCTCTACAACGGCGTCATCAGCGGCGTCTCCCTCGACGGCAAGAAGTTCTTCTACGAGAACAGGCTGGCGACGACGGGCGACCACCATCGCCAAGCATGGTTCGGCTGCGCCTGCTGCCCGCCGAACATCGCCCGGCTGCTCGCCTCGTTGGGCGGCTACCTCTATGCCCACACGGATCATGAACTCTACGTGAACATCTATGCGCAAAGCAAAGGCGAGATCAAACTCGACGGACACACCGTCACCATCGAGCAGAAGACGAAGTATCCCTGGAACGGCGACGTCGCCCTCACGCTCTCCGGCGCGCCGTCCAAAAAGTTCGCGCTGCTGTTGCGGATACCTTCCTGGTGCCATGACTGGTCGGTCACCGGCGATGGCGACGCCAAGACCATCAAGGCGAAAATGGTCAATGGCTACCTGCGCATCGAGCGGGAGTGGAAAAAATCCGAGACCATCCGATTGCGGTTCGAAATGCCTGTCGAACAGATCAGAGCGAATCCCAGAATCCGTCAAGACATCGGCAAGATCGCCCTGCAGCGCGGCCCCATCGTCTACTGCGTCGAAGAGACGGATCTTGGCGCGCCGGTCCACCAACTGCTGGTCCGCGGAGAGACTCCCCTCAAGTCCTCGTACAAGGCAGACCTGCTCGGTGGCGTGTGCGTGGTGACCGGCAAAGGCAAGCTCCTCGAGGACAAGGACTGGGGACGTGACATCTACCGCCCCGAAGCTCCCAAAACGAAGCCGGTGACGTTCACCGCGGTACCCTACTTCGCCTGGGACAACCGGAAACCGGGCAGCATGGCGGTGTGGCTGGAACGCGCATAGACCACTTCAGCAGACGCCGCCGGCGGCCGCTCCATCCGCCCATGCCGAGGATCAGCGCGCTTTTTCGCCGCCGGCGGCGTGGCTGCCGCCGTGGCGCTCGCCCTCCTTGGCTTGCGGGAAGCGCAAAATCACGGGCGCTCCCTTTTCATGACTTAGAACGTTCCGTGCCCTTATTTGTTCGCATGCGGGAACGCGGAGGACGGCATCCAATGCGGCACCACCACCTGCATCCACACGGTCATCGCGAACGCGGCGCGGAAGCTCATGCATCTGTCCTCGCACGGGAACCCCCACGAATCGCTGAAGTGCACCAGATCCTTTTCCAGGTCATAGCCGATTATCATGCGGCGGTGCTTGCCGCCGCCTCGGCAGTTCAAGGGAGCCCATCTGATGACAGTCCAGCCGACGGGGAGATTCTGGTCGATGCCGGACATCACGATGTGGCGGAATAGTTTATAGCGCTCCTGATGCCCGTGGGGAACGGACGGCAGCAGCTCTGTTTTCATATCGATGAAGTTGTCGGCGAAAATGATCTTGTCGTCCTTCTCTGAGAATTTCACCTTACCGGCGTCGTGACGCGCGGCGGACTCGTTGTAGGAGCGCAGCAGATGAAGGGACGACTCGCTCGCCTGATCCCGTGTCTGGATGGTGTAGGTGAGCCTGCGGAAGCCCAATTTCCCTTCCTCCTCCTCAAGCATTTTATCCTCGCCCCCCGCGACCATGGCCTCGACGATCTGGGGCTCGATCTCGGATCCCAGATATGCCAGCTGCCGGGCTATGGTCGTGGACCAGCAGGATCCTATACCTGCCAGCTGTTTGCGCATCGGTATGGCCAGAACTTTGTGCCCCGCCTTGCCGGAAACGGCGCAGGAGGCGGCCGATTGGAAGAACTCTTTGTTGACGGAAAGGCGTTGTTCCATGCCGGGATCCGGCGCGCGGGGATTCTCCAGAAGAACCGACACGAAAGCTCCCGGCGCGCGTGTGTCGCCTCGAAGCTGCGCTCTCGCGGCAGGGGTTCTCCATTCAATGATCCGTATGACTCGCTTGTTTCTGAAGGTATGGCCTTGCCGCGTCCCTTCCGTCTGAAGTTTCTCGCTGATCGCGCGCTCGGCCTCGGAGAAAGATCGGCTCATCTTCTCCTCCTCGTTGTGGTGTTCGGTGTAGTCGAGCACCACATAGAGGTTCCTCAATGAGCCCTCCTCCAGCCGTATGACGCTTTCATGGACGGCCTGCCCCAGGAACGTGGCGGGGTGCTTCTTCGAGGGATAATACACGAACTCGTTCTTCAGCATGCCCTGTCCGAAACTATTGCACAGCAGATGTGGAATGTCCGCGGTGGCCGCGCGCCAGAACTCCGGCTTGAGGAATATATCCGCCAGCTCTATGGGCCGCGCGTCCGTATGGGCGCAGCCAACAGTCTCCTCCTCGATAGGCTCAGGAGGATCGTCTGGCCCGTCACGGTGGTAGGCGGGTGTTTGAGCCGAACTCAAGAGGGCGGCGCTTGTCAGCGCGCACATGCACAGCAGAGCGGGAGAGATTCGTAGAAGTAGGGGCGCTTTTCCAAAAAGATTGAAATACGGCATAAGGCTGGATCCTCACATTGGCGGTGCTGTGGATTCGGTCCGCAGGGGAGACAGTAGCACTGTTCCAGGTAGGTGTCCATGCCAGAATCAACACTGTCGCGCGGAGTTCACGCCTCCCGACATATTAGGACGCCGCGCCACTAACTTCGCCCCTCGACCGAGCCCTATTTCAACAGCATCACGATCCGTTCGAGCCAGTAGGCGAGGAACGCCGTGATCGGTATCGTGAGCACCCAGGCCCACACCATGTTGCCGACAACGCCCCACTTGACCGCGCTCAAACGCTTGGTCGCCCCCACCCCCATGATCGACGACGAGATGACGTGCGTGGTGGACAAGGGTATACCCCAGTGGCTGGCGACTTGAATGATCGCCGCCGCCGTCGTCTGCGCGGCGAACCCGTGGATCGGTTGCAGGCGCACCATCTTGTGCCCGAGGGTTTTGATGATGCGCCATCCCCCCACGGCGGTCCCCCCCGCCATGGTCAGGGCGCAGGCGACCTTGACCCATGTGTCGATAGTGAATTGCGGTGTCCTCAGAAAGGAGAGAAACCCAGGCGCGTCCTTCAGCAAACCGTCGTTCGTCGCCGTGAACAGGATCAGGGCGATGATGCCCATCGTCTTCTGGGCGTCGTTGGTGCCATGGCTGAAGCCAACCCACGCGGCGCTCACCAGTTGCAACTTGCCGAAGACCATGTTGATCAACCGCGGCGTCATTTTCCTGAAGAGATAGAGCAGCAGCAGCATTGATCCGAAGCCGATTAGGAGGCCAAACGCCGGCGAAAGGAACATGGGGGCGACCACCTTGTGCCACAGCCCCTCCATCTTGCCGGTAACGGGATTCTTGACCGACCAGTGGATGACGGCCCATTTGCCATGGGCGCACGCCAGAGCCGCGCCGCACAAACCGCCGACCAGCGCATGGCTCGAACTGGAGGGCAATCCCAACCACCAGGTGATGAGATTCCAGATGATGGCACTGGCCAGCGCACATAGAATGGTGCTGATGCTCACCACGGACGTGTCGACAAGCCCCTTGCCGATCGTCGTCGCGACAGAAACCCCCGCCATGGCGCCAAGCAGGTTGAAAAAGGTGGCCAGCAGGATGGCCTGCCGGGGAGTGAGCACCTTCGTCGAGACACTCGTGGCGATGGCGTTGGCCGTGTCGTGGAAGCCATTGATGAACTCGAACGCCAGGGCGATAAAAAGAGCAAGCAGTACCAATGTCATAATCAAACCGCCCGTTACGAGTATTTCAGCACGATCTGGAAGATGATGTTGCCGGCGTCACGGCAACGATCGGTGATCTTCTCCAGAACGCCGTGCAGATCAAGCAGGATGAGCACGACGATCGCATCGCGGTCGCTGTTGTAGAGTTCCTTTGTCAATTCGAGCATGAGTTTGTCCGCCTGCCCCTCCAATAAATGCAGGCGATCGTTCTTCTCCTTCACCTGCTCGAGATTGGCGTGCACGCGCAGCTGTTTGACCATCAAATAAACTGTCTCTGCGGCCTGCTCGATAAGGCCAACTTGCTTCTGGAAATCAAAACCGCGGATGCGGTTGCGGCACAGGGTGTGCTTCTCGCTGAACTTCTTCACGGCCTTGGGGATCTTATCGAGGGCGATGGATAACGCCTCGATATCCTCGCGCTCAAGCGGCGTGACGAATGTCTTGCACAACTGCTCTGTGATCTCCTCAGTGATGCGCTTCTCCTTGCGGCGGGCGTGGATGAATTCCTCGACGGTGGGATCCTTCTCATTGTCTTTGAGCAGTTGCACGAGCAGCTGGATGCTGCCTTTCGCCTCGAGGGCGCTCGCCTCGAGCAGGTCGAAGAATTTGTCGTCGTACCCGAAAATTTTGCGTAGCAGTTTCATTGTTGAGCCTCTTTGATGGTTTGCCGACGCCATCGTGGCACCTGCCCGCCCTTCATGCGCAAGATGCGCTCACCTTTGACCAAGGGGGGGTGCAACGGATCCGGTGGGAAATCGGCATGAGAATTTCGTGAGGATTTCACGAGAATTTCATGACGCGTCCATGGTACTTGATAGCCGCCCCAAATGAGTTTCAACAGTGGATCGGCAAAATGTGGTTTCTGCGTTGAAAAAACGCCTGCGGGGTTTACTTTCATTCTTTTTCCTTTTGTGTTTTCCGTAACGGATCAGACACCGCGCGCGAAACACATTTCCCCAAACATCTCAGATAAAGAAATCGAAACGGAAATAACTATCATGAAAGTCTCATTCAACTGGCTTTCCGAGTATGTGCGCGCCGCGTCCACGCCGGAGCAACTCGCTGAACGGCTCACGATGGCCGGCATCGAGGTCGAATCCATCACGAAGCTCAACGCCATACCGACTGGTATCGTCGTGGCGGAGATACTCGAGCGGAAACCGCATCCGAACGCCGACAAGCTGTCCGTCTGCGCCGTCTCAAACGGGAAAGAGCGCTTCCAGATCGTCTGTGGCGCGCCAAACTGCGACGCCGGACAGAAGGTGCCGCTGGCAACCCTGGGCACGGTGTTCGAGGACAAGGACGGGGGAAAACCGTTCACGATCGCCACACGCGCGCTGAGAGGCGTCGAATCCTCCGGCATGCTCTGCAGCTCCAAGGAACTCGGTCTTGACGGCGACCACTCGGGACTCATGATACTACCCCCAGACGCCCCGCTCGGAGAACCGCTCGCCGCGCTGCTGAAACCCGACACTGTCTACGAGGTGGAGATCACTCCGAACCGCCCCGACTGCCTCTCCCACTGGGGCGTCGCCCGTGAGGTCGCCGCCCTGGCTCGCGAGCCCGCGCGCTTCCCCGAGATACGCCTTCCCGCCCACGCAGGATCCCGCGCCGGTTTTGAGGCCGCCGTCGAAGTTCTCAATCCCGACCTTTGCCCCCGCTATACCGCCCGCGTCATCAAGGGCGTCAAAGTGACAGAAAGCCCCGCATGGCTAAAGGAGCACCTCGCGAGCGTCGGTCTCCGCCCCATCAACAACATCGTCGACATCACAAACTTCGTGCTCCTGGAGCTCGGGCAACCGCTGCACGCGTTCGACCTCGCCCTGCTGTCCGACCGCAAAGTGATCGTCCGGACCGCCCGTCCCGGCGAGAAACTCCTGACGCTCGACGGCAAGACGCACGAGTTGAAAACCGATCAACTGGTGATCGCCGACGCCGAGAAACCCGTCGCGCTTGCTGGCGTCATGGGCGGCGAACATAGTGGCGTGGTAGCGAGCACTGTCGATGTGCTGCTGGAAAGCGCCTACTTCAATCCCGCAAGCGTCCGTTCAACCTCGCGGGCGCTCGGCATATCCAGCGACTCGTCGTACCGCTTCGAGCGCGGGGTCGACATCGGCATGGTCGACCGCGCAAGCGACCGCGCGACCGCGCTGATTGTGGAACTGGCCGGAGGCGAGATCGCCAGCGACTTGATCGATGTCAGAGCCCCCTTCCCCGCCCCCAAGCCAATCACCTGCGTCTTCAACCATCTCCGCAGCCTGCTCGGCATCACCATCACGAACGAGGCCATCGCCGACATCTTCACGCGGCTGGGGCTCGACGTCTCATCGGTCACCACCGAGGCCTGCGTCGTCCAGCCCCCCTCCCACCGGACGGATCTCGTCTGCGGGGCGGATCTCGCCGAGGAGGTGGCCCGCATCAACGGACTCGCCGCCATTCCCGTCGTCGCCATTTCTTCGAACTCTGGCGGTTCGGCGAAAAACGATTCCTACTACCCGCTGGAGGCGGCTCGCGGCGAGTTCGCCGCCATCGGTCTGCAGGAATGCATGACCTACAGCATGATCGACCCCAAGGCGGCCGCCCCCGACATGCGCTTCGTCAAAGAGGACTTCCTCGCCATGTCGAACCCGATCAGCACCGAGCAAGGCATCATGCGTCCGTCCCTGCTCTATGGCATGCTCGCGTCGGTCGGCCATAACATTTCGAGAAACTGCCACGACCTCGCGCTGTTCGAGATCGGCAAAGCCTTCTCCGGCGACACATCGAAGCGGCCTGAGGAACGCTGGAAATGCTGCGTGGCCCTTACCGGCAGACAGCACCCCGAGCGCTTCTCGGCGGAAAAAAGCGAACTGTACGACTTCTACGATATGAAAGGACTTTTCGAGACGTGGCTCGGAGCGAGACGGATCCGCGACGTCGTATGCAGGAAAACCACGAATCCCGTCTTTGGTGCGAATGCGGCGGAGTTCGTCGTCGACGGTCAGGCGGTCGCCTGGTTCGGCGAACCCATCCCAGCTTTCACCAAGGGACTGCGCCTCCGCAATCCCCTCTTGATCGCCTTAGTGGAACTCGAGCAGTTCTTCCATCTCAAAGGGATCGAGTTGCGGTACAAGCCCTTCTCCCTCTTCCCCGAGGTTACCCGCGACGTCGCCGTCGCCGCGCCCGGAACGATGGAAAACGCTGTCATCATCGACTTTATCAAGAACTGCGGCTGCGCCAATCTCGAGAATGTCGAACTTTTCGATCTTTTCCCCTTGAACGACGGCCGCAAGAGCCTGGCCTACACCCTGACATTCCGCCACCCCGAACGCACGCTCACCGACGCGGAGGTCAACACAGCCCATGAGAGCGTCAGGAAACGTCTTGTGAAGGATCTCGGCGTCGAATTGCGATGATGTTTTCCAACAGGTGACCGCTACAGTTGTAGTCAACAGTACACATGTCGCACGGTTGTTAAGGCTTAGCACGGAAGACATCTATGAAAATCACCCAAGGAGGGATTATGGATGCGAGGCGCATGATTCTGGTCGTGACCGCAGTGGCGGCAGTTGCTGTCTGGATGTCCACGGGATTCGTGGTGGCGGCCGACGCCCCCGAGCCACAAATGGCCCCTCTCAACCCGGAATTCATCCGCTACACGAACGGACTCAAAACCGCAACCCCCTCCCAGTCAGTCGCCGCGCCATTCCATGCAATGGGTGACATCCCACCACCGTATAATCTTTCCCACACGAAGACTCTCAGACCCGCCCGACTCACTGCGGAAGCCGCCTATCCAAGTAGTTTCGACCTGAGGAACACGGGGAAAGTCACCTCGGTGAAGAATCAGAGAATGTACGGAACCTGCTGGTCATTCGCCTCCTGCGGCAGCCTCGAGTCCAACCTTATGCCCGTCTCCCCCGAGCCAGACTTCTCCGAGAACAACATCGCCGGCAACGCGGGCTTCGACAACAGCTACGACGACGGCGGCGGATTCTCCATGTCACTCGCCTACCTGGCCAGATGGGAGGGGCCAGTCGACGAGACGTCCGACCCCTATCCCAATCCAGGCTTCACCCCCTCTTACACGGTCTCCGCGGTCAAACACCTGCAAAACGCCATCATCATGCCTGAGAGGAGCTCCTTCACCGACAATGACGCCATCAAGGACATCCTCATGTCGCATGGCGCCTGCTACATCAGCTATAAGCATGTTGACTCATACTACAACAGCGCCACCTACGCCTATTATAACAACAAGGACACCTCCACCGACCATGCGGTCACCCTGATTGGCTGGAACGACACATTCCCCGCATCCAGTTTCAATGAGACGCCTCCCGGCGACGGCGCGTTCCTGATTAAAAACAGCTGGGGGACCTCGTGGGGCGATCAGGGTTTTTTCTGGATATCCTACTACGACACCAGCTTTCATCCGAGATGCTGCTACTACGACTGTCAGTCTCCTTCGAACTACACCGGAATCTCACAATACGACTCGCTCGGCATGGTGAACATGTACGGCTACAGTTCGGAGAGTTGCTGGGGCGCGTGCATCTTCTCCGCCGCAAGTGGGAATCCCATCCAAGCCGTGTCAACCTACGCCACCTCGTCGAACTGCGCGATGGACATCTCCGTCTACACAGGCGTCACCGCCGGCAATCCGACAAGCGGGACCCTGGCCGCGACCACCACGGCGACCTTCGCCTACCCCGGCTACTACACGATCCCCCTCGCCTCCACCGTCACGGTCACCCAAGGACAAAGCTTCTCCGTGGTGGTCAACTACCGCACTCCCGGCTACAACTACCCGCTGCCCATCAGCTACACGGAAAAAGACTACAGCACCGCACTTGTGACGGAAACGGGCAGGTGCTTCAGTAGCGGGAACGGCTCCACCTGGGATGATCTGGCACTTGACAAAACACCCTCGATCGCCTGCATCAAAGCATTCGGCCCCGGATCGGAGCAAGCCGGCGTCGGCATCGCCTACCATGTGACAACTGGAGCCGAGTTCAACATCCCCTCCCCCGCCCTCGTCTATGACGCCAAACCAGACATCTACGCCCTCGCCGACCAGAAGAAAAAGGTGAAATTCAGCATCATCGCCTCGAAAGAGAAGCCGGAATACCCGCGCGACACGGTCCGCTGCGAGTGGAAAACCGCCATGACCGGCACAACCTACCCACTCTATTCGCTCAGAAAGGTGAAGGGGGAAAAGACGTCGCCCGATCTCCTCTCCAACGCCCTCATCGTCATGAAACCGCTCATCTCCTATGCCACCTCCACGCTTTCCGGCGAGACCCGCACCATCGAGCTGGTGTTGACCACGCCGCTGACCCGCACCC
>CAYTFM010000005.1:56141-76077 GCA_964436735.1 uncultured Victivallales bacterium
CCTATTTCGGGAGTGCCCACACGCTCTATCTGAGCTACACGCTTGACGGCAAGACCAAGACGTTGAAATGCAAAGAGGACAAGCCCACTTCGCTCGGCCTGCTCACCGGCTCCGTCAAGGAGTCCGCACTGCAGAAACTGCGGGACAAAGGCGTGACGTCCTTCTCCATCTGTGTCGGCAACAAGATCGGCGACTGCCAAAGTGGGTATGTGATCAAGTGATCGCCCGTCCTTCATGCACCGAAAAAGCCCCATGAGGCCTTGAATCTTATTAGGGCCGCGGCATGAAAGCGAAAAAGATTATTACGCGGACTCCCGCGATCGAACTGTTCCCGCCTTTCAAGGTCATCAGCTACGTGGCCTATCCACCGGGAAGCGACGCGGGAGAGTTCCATGCGCACGATTTTTTCCAGACGTTGATCGTCCTTTCCGGCGAGTTTGAGTTCGTCGGCATAGAGGGAAACCGCACGGCGGTCATGCCGGGGGAGATGCTTGTCATTCCCGCGGGGAGTCCGCATCTGTGGGGCAGCACAACAGCCTGCAAGACTCTTCAGATCAGCTCGGACATAATGCTGGCCGAGGACTTTGGCGAGCTTGCCACGCTATTCGGGAATCTGGCGGGTCAATGGGTGAAACTGCGCGTCGAGCCCAAAGAACTGAAGCGGATCCTCTCGACCTTGAACGCCGAACTGGCCTCGGGGAAACCAGGAACCGCAACAATGGCGCATGTGTGCCTTATGGAGCTTTTCGCAAAGGCGTTCAGGCTCTTTGCGGGCGAGATGAAAAGCGGTTCGGGCCCCAGAACTGACGGAGCGGACGAGGAGGTGTTCAGGAAAGCGCTGTGTTACATCCACAAAAACTTTCGTCTCCAGGTCACCCTCGAGGAACTTGCCGAAAACTCATCTTTGGGGATTAGCCGCTTCTCTGAGATATTCAGGGCTCGGGCCGCCTGCTCGCCAATGAAATACGTCATCGCCTTCAGGATGAGGAAGGCCCGGACCCTTCTCGCATACTCCGACATGTCCGTCTCCGAGGTGGCCGCCTATCTCGGCTTCACCTCCATCCATTATTTCAGCAAAGCGTTCAAAAACTTCCACGGCCACGCGCCATCGAGACTTACCCGCCGGAAATCGTAAGATTTCACAAATCATCCGGAAGCAACCTCAAAGACGCTCCCTCGTTTGTTGACTATAATCGTTGAGCATACACATTCCACACATCGTAGGATAATGAAAGGACGAGGGTATGAATGCTCAGGATGTCAAGGACTATGCGATCGAATGCGGAGCGGATCTTGTCGGCATCGCAAACATCGAACGATTCCAGGGTGCCCCCCCGCAGTGGGACCCGCTACAGATCATGCCCGAGGCGAAGTCGATGGTGGTGGTGGGGTTCCGCGTCTTCAGGGGGTTGTACCGCGGCATCGAGGAGGGAACGCTTTTCTCCAACTACTCATCCATGGGCTACGCCGCCATCAACAAGGTGCAGATGCCGATGATGCTCTGGAAGTTCGCCCGGCTGTTCGAGGATGATGGATATGAGGCGATCCCCTTCCCCAACGACTTCCCCTGGAACGCCGTCTCAACGGGCACAGGCGACCTGAAGGAGAACTGGAGCCGCCCCGTCGCCCCGGGCAAGGCGGCCCCGGACGTCGGCATCCACATGCGGATCGCAGCGTATTGCGCGGGGCTTGGGGAGATTGGCTGGAGCAAGGTCTTCATCAACCCCGTCTACGGCCCCCGCGTCAGGTATGGCGCGCTGCTGACGGAGGCGGAGCTCGAACCGGATCCGCTTGTCGAGCCGGGAACGCTGTGCGACCGCTGCATGAGCTGCGTCAGGGAATGCGCGGGCAAGGCGATCAGTGCCACCGAATCGGTCAAAGTCACCGTGGCTGGAAAAACGCTCGAGTGGGGAAAGCTCGACGAGCTCAAGTGCTCGCTGGCGTTCCAAGGTGGAAAAGCCGACGTCGCCCCTGACGGAGAGCAGCAGAAATGGGCGGACTATTCCGCGAAACCCCACGCATACAACCCGTTCATCGCCAGCCCCGGGCCCCGCTATGAATATGGACGGGCCATCGAAGGAGCCAGAGGCTGCGTCAGAGCATGCATGATCCATCTTGAACAGCAGGGCAAACTCTCAAACAAATTCAGAGCACCCTTCCGTCGGCGCACGCCATGGAAACTGGAAGTTGAATAGAGTTTTTCCGGCATATAATTTCCCGGGTGACCGTGAAATTATATGCCGGAAACACTATAGCGTCTCCCGCTCCCCAAACTGCGCCTCAATAATGATGGAACTTGCGTCAAGCAACTCGTCGGTTCCAGAAGTCAGCGCATCGTCAAACGGCGAATCATTCAGCGTCAGCAGATTGTCGGTCGAGGCCTGCCAGTCGACAAGCGACGCCAGCACCGCCTTGTCCACCTCCGCGGCATGGTGCCCCGCTGGGCGGAAAAGTGTCACCGCCGCGACGACGAGGAGCATCGCCGCGGCCGCGCAGCAAAACGCCACTCGATAATACGGTGCGGCCTCCATATGGATAGGCCGCCGGTTCAGCACCTGCTCGAAGGAGGGTGCGGTCGCCGCATCCCGCCGTCGCAGTTCTTGGAAGACGTCTCTCAGCTCCCCCTCTGCCGACTCAGTCTTCATGGATGGCCTCCACCCTTTCTCACTTGCTCACGGAGATTCCGCTTCCCCCGCTCACAGCGGGATGTCGCAATTTCAAATGATCACTCGACTCGAACTCGTTCATGTGTGATGAAACCTTTGTGTAATCCTTATGCTAATTGGTCGTCAGCGGAAAATGGCTATATGACCGATGCGGAAAGAAAAAAAAGAAAAAAATTAAAGGTACTCAGCTTTTGATCACAAAAACAAAGGAGCCCCCCGCAAAGGAGGCTCCTTGTTTTGACCTGTCACCAGTCGTCTTTTAGCGGTCGAACTGACCGTCGAAGGCGATGGCGGAGGGCTTGAAGTCCATTCGCTTCACGAACGCGCAAGCCTCGGCGGCGCCGTGTTCGCGGTCCATGCCGGAGTCCTCCCACTCGACGGAGAGCGGCCCCTGGTAGTTGATCCGGTTCAGGGCACGGATGATCTCCTCGAAGTTGATCTTGCCGCGGCCGAGCGACCGGAAGTCCCAGAAGCGACGCTTGTCGCCGAAGTCGATGTGGCCGCCGAACACGCCGACTTCGGTCGGCATGCACGACCACTGCACGTCCTTCATGTGCGTGTGGAAGATACGATCCTTGAAGCGGTAGATGAATTCCACGTAATCGACGCCCTGGTACCCGAAGTGGCTCGGATCGAAGTTGAAGCCGAAGGCGGGGTGGCCCCCGACCGCCTCGACGGCCCGCTCGGCCGATGCGATGTCGAACGCGATCTCAGTCGGGTGCGCCTCAAGAGCGAACTTGACGCCGAGCTTCTTGAACTCGTCAAGAATCGGAATGAAGCGCTTGGCGAAGTCCTTGTAACCTTTGTCGATCATCTCCTTCGACACCGGGGGGAACGAGTACAGCAGATGCCAGATCGAACTGCCGGTGAAGCCGTTGACCACTTTGACGCCAAGACGCTTCGCGGCCTTCGCGGTCTCGACTAACTCGGCGGCGGCGCGCTGACGGACTCCCTCGGGCTTGCCGTCGCCATAGATCTTCGGCGACAGGATGCACTTGTGCCGCTCGTCGATGTTGTCGCACACCGCCTGCCCGACAAGATGGGCCGATATCGCATAGACCTCCAGACCGTACTTCTTGAGCAACTTCTTCTTGGCGTCACAATAGGACTGCGTCGCCTTCTCCACCTCGAAATGGTCGCCCCAGCAGGCGAGCTCCAAACCGTCGTAACCGAAAGACTTCGCCTTTTTGCACAGGGCCTCGATCTTCAAATCGGCCCACTGGCCCGTGAACAATGTGACTGGACGTGACATGAGAACCTCCGTCGTGCCGCCTTATGCGGCATTTTATTTCTAATGACCAATGACTTTCATTTCAACTCTTAAACGCATACCACTTCTTGTCGCTCTTCGACGACTCGACGACCGACTCGATGAAAGCCATGCCGCGGACGCCGTCGTCGACGCTTGGGAAGTCCAGGAAGATCGGATCCGGCTTCTTCCCCTCGAGCTTGCACGCGATGGTGTCGGCGAAGTTCTTGTAGATGTTGGCGAACGCCTCGAGGAACGCTTCAGGATGCCCCGACGGTATGCGGGTCATGCGGGCGGCGGCTGGGCTCTTGGCGGCGACGTACGGGTTGCCGCGTTTCCATACCTCGACCGGTTTGTCAATCTTCTTCACGTAAAGGTAGTTGGGATGCTCCTGATGCCACTCGAGGCTGGCGTTCTCGCCGTAAACCCAGATCGCCAGGTTGTTCTCTTCGCCGATCGACACCTGGCTGGCGTGCAGCACGCCCTTGGCGCCGTTGCTGTACTTCAGCAGACAGTTGCCGTCGTCGTCAAGCCGCCGTCCTTTGATGAAGGTGGTGATGTCGGCGCAGAGCTCGACGATCTTGAGCCCCGTGATGTACTCGGAAAGGTTCTCGGCGTGCGTGCCGATGTCGCCGATGCAACCGGCGGCGCCGCTCTGCTTCGGGTCGGTGCGCCATGACGCCTGCAACTGCCCCTCGCGCTCGATCGGGCGCACCAGCCACCCCTGGGGATACTGCACGACGATTTTATAGATCTCGCCGAGGTCGCCCTGCTTGACCATGTCCCGCGCGAGCTTGACCATCGGATAGCCCGTGTAGTTGTGCATGAGACCGAAAATATTCCCCGTCTTCTCGACAACCTTTTTGAGATCCTTCGCCTCGGCGAGGGTCATGGTCATCGGCTTTTCGCACATGACATTGATGCCAGCCTCGAGAAGATCCTTGGCGATCGGAAAATGCCAATTGTTCGGCGTGGTCACGGACGCGAAGTCGATGCGCTCGCCAAGGGGCAGCGCAAGCTCGCCTTTGATCATCTCCTGATAGGTGCTGTAGACGCGCTTCGGATCAAGAAAGAGTTCGGCCCCCATCTGCAGGCTCTTTTTCGGGTCGATGTCGAACGCCCCCGCCACCAACTCGATCGCCCCGTCAAGCCGCGACGCCTTGCGGTGCACCTCGCCGATGAAGGCTCCTGGTCCGCCGCCCACCATGCCCATGCGAATCTTCCGAGTGGCCATATACGTCCCTCCCTTTTGGGTTTGAAATTATGGATGCCGACAGCACGGGTTTTACTGTAATGCCCCCGGGTGCATAGAGCAACACGCGTCGCCATTTTTTTAACGCGTTTCATCGTCCCGCAGAAAGCCCCCCCTATACATCAAACCAAAGGGTACTGGCCGCCAATCATGGTATGGATCTTGCGTGTAGATTTTTTGAAACCCCACTGATAAAAGGCAGCACCACATTGCGAAGAGGTTCGTATGTCAACGCCGCGCGAAGTCCGCCCCACGTCCCTCCAGCCCGCCACCGCCCTTGCTCCCTCCGCCTCCGCCGCCACCAGCGCCACGCTCATCGCCCTCTGCCTCATGATCTCGGTTCCTGCCCAATCTGACGAGGAGTCGAAAATCGTCCACACCGTCGACTTCTCCGGCAACCACGGCAAAAAAGCTCCCGACTGGCTCAAGGAAAGCGGTTACCGCCTTGAAAAAGACGCTGCCGACGAGAACCGCCTGGCCTTCTCCTTCAACGCGACATCGCTTATCATCGAGACGAAGCGCAAGGCGTTCGGCCTCGCCATGAAAGAGGTGCCCGACCTCCAGATCCGCAAGGTCCGCATCATCTGGGGCGTCGACAGGTATCCCGCCGGAGCCTCGTGGGAGAATGGACTCAAACGCGAGGCGCTCATGCTGTTCCTCTTCTACGGCAAGGAGCGAATTAGAAGCGGCAACCTGTTCCTGCCCAACACCCCCTACTACGCAGGTCTTTTCCTCTCCGACGTCGACACGAAAGACAAGGTGTATGTCGGCAACAACTACCAGCACTGCGGGCGCTATGTCTGCGTCGCCAATCCGAAGCCTGGGGAGACCGTGACGTCCGAGTTCGATCTCGACACGTTCAAGAGTATGTTCGGCAAAGACAAGACGCCAGCACTCTCCGCGTTCAGCCTCGAAGTCGACACCAGCGGAACCGCCGACGGATTATCGAAAGCCTTCGTCTCACGCATCGACTTCCTGAACTGACGCAAGAAGGACATTTTCCACGAACGGGATGCCTGAATCTAGCGGGCCATCCCGCCCGGTTACCTTTTCAGTCCACTTTGCAGGCGAACGGACCGCCTTGCATACCGAAGATTTACCTACATCCGCGCTTGTTATTCCCTGCTTTTAATGTATTTCTATTAAAAACTCAAAGAAATCCACACTTACATAGGAAGAGGTCTCCATGTCAGCGCCGCAACAACGCCTTCAACCAGCTATCCGCGCCATCGCCGCCGCGGCTACTCCGTTCCCCCTCCCGCTGCTTGCCATCTGCCTTCTGTTCGCATCGGGCGCCGAGGTTCGCGCGAGCGAGGAGCCTAAGGTCATCCACAGCATAGACTTCGCCGGGAAACAGGACAAAAAGGCTCTCGACTGGTTCAAGGAGAACGGGTACCGCCTGGAGAAAGACGCCTCAAACGAAAACCGCCTCGCCTTCTCCTTCAAAGCGGAGGCGCTCGTCATCGAAGCGAAATGCAAAGCGTTCGGCCTCGCCGTGAAAGAGGTCCCGGACGTCCAGGCCCGTAAGGTCCGCATCACCTGGGGAGTCGACAAATTCCCCGCCGGGGCCTCATGGGATAAGGGACTCAACCGCGAGGCGCTTATGCTGTACCTCTTCTTCGGCAAAGAGAAGATCAAGAGCGGCAACCTCCTCTTCCCCAGCAGCCCCTACTACACGGGGCTTTTCCTGTCCGACGTCGACACGAAAGACAAGGTGTATATCGGCAACAGCTATAAGACGTGCGGGCGCTATGTCTGCCTCGCCAATCCGAAACCCGGCGAGACCGTGACGACGGAGTTCGAACTCGAGGCGTTCAAGACCATGTTCGGCAAAGATAAGACACCGGCGGTCACCGGCTTCAGCCTCGAAGTCGACACCGGTGGAACTGCGGACGGCTTGTCGAAAGCCTTCGTCTCCCGCATTGAATTCCTGGAGTGACGCAAGGCGGCCCGACGGGGGTACATATGGCTCCCGAGTGTGATTCGGTTGCGGCCACGCGCCGCCTTGTGGGGCACGTCAAAAATGCTGACAGGCTCTTGGTAGGCCTCATCATCGTCATACTCGGGCTCTGGGGGTGCCTGACGGTCTACAACTCATCCCTCTATGGTCAAAACCCACTCCGTTTCGCGCTCCGTCAGCTCCTCTGGCTCGGGGTCGGCTCGGCGACGCTCGTGGCGGCCTCGCTGCCACAGTTCACGTTTTACCAGAAACACACCAGCAAGATCGCCTTGGCGTTCTGGATCCCCCTCGTCCTCGTGCTGTTTCTTGGAACAAAGGTCAACGGCATGCGCGGCTGGTTCGACTTCGACCTATTCTTCATCCAGCCGTCCGAGTTGGCGAAACCGATCTTCGTCCTCTGCCTCTGCCAACTGGCCGTGCGCCATGAAACCGAGCCGTGCCGATTCACGCTCATGGCCGGCACCTTCCTGTTTGGAGTCCTCCCGATAACCCTCCAGCCCGACTACGGCACGGCCATGATCTACGCGGGCGGCTTCGTTATGATCTACTGGCTGGCTGGCGGTAAGGCATTGTACCTGCTTGCCACCTTCCTCGCCGGTGCCGTCTCCGCCGTCTGGGCGGTGAACAGGCATCCGTACATTCTACGCCGCGTTATTTCGACGTTGTTCCCCGACGCCGATCCGTCCGGCGCCGGATGGCACGCCTCGCAATTGCGACAAACGATCGCCCGCGGCGGCGTGTGGGGCGAGAGCCTCGGCAACGCCGTCTGGTCGCACACCTACCTGCCGCTGTCGCACAGCGACTCTGTGTTCGCCTCGATGGCCGAATCACTTGGCTTGGTCGGCGTCTTGCCCGTTATCGCCGGATTCGCACTGCTCGTGTGCATCGGCTACATCGTCTCCACCAAGGCGCGCGATCCGGGATCCGCCCTCTTCTGCCGTGCCCTGCCCGCCCTCGTCACCCTCCAGGCGTACGTCCACATCAGCGTCAACGTCGGCGCGCTTCCGCCCACCGGCGTCACGCTCCCCTTCTTCAGCTACGGGGGCAGCTCGCTGGTTTCGATCATGCTCGGATTCGGCATGTTAATAAGCGCGACCAGACCGCAGCGGGATTCCAAGACGCAAAGCGGTTCTGTCGACACCTAAAGGGGAGATGCATACCTAATGGCTTCCAATCCCAGTTTTCATGCGGCCCCGCGCCGCCATGCGCGGCCTGTCGTCTGCGTGAACATGGATGTGCACCCGGGAACGGGATCACCTAAATTCGTGGTGAACGCCACCTATGTCGATGCGCTCTGGCAGGCTGGCGCCGAGCCGTCTTTGGCTTCCTGCCTCGACACAGAGTACGCCGAGCTCCATGTGGCACGGGCGGACGCCTTCCTCTTCATCGGCGGGAAAGACTACCACCCGGACGCCTATGGCGAGCCGCTCTCGCCCCATACCGCTCCGTTGGAAAGGAGAAGACACGACTTCGACCTTCTCCTCGCGCGTCTCGCGATCGACTCCGACAAGCCCATCCTCGGCATCTGCGGCGGGCATCAGCTCATCAACATCGCCTTAGGCGGCAAGTTAGTGCAGCACGTCGCCAATCCGACTGCCCATGGGCATGGCAACGAATCCTACCATATGGCGGCAATCAGCGGGGGAAAGATTCTCCGAGGGCTGTTCGGTGAATCGAGGATCAGAGTCAACTCGTCGCACCATCAGGCCATCGCCCCCGCCGCGCTCGGCGACGGGCTTGTCGTGACGGCCATCGCGGAAGACGGCACCGTCGAGGCCGTTGAAGGCGAGAACCGCGCCTTCCTGCTCGGTGTTCAGTGGCACCCTGAGCGAATAGACGACCACAGCCACCGAACCGCGCTCTTCGGAGCACTCGTCGCCGCCGTCAGGAAGTCTTGAAAGGGGCGAACTCGGCGGCTCCGGCTTCAGGCTGGCGCGCTTTCACCAGGATATCGGTGCCGTCATAATCGACCGACAAGACGGAGCGTCGCTCATACAGTCGGGCGAGGAGGTCGTGCCGCTCATTGGGGAAGCGCAGGGTGATGATCTGCTCCGACTCGCCGAGCAGCCCCATGAGCCGGTACTTGAGCAGGTCGAGCCCCTCGCCCGTCTTCGCCGAAACGCAGATGGCACCGGGTTTTGAAGCCATCAGCCTCGCCTTCACGACGGGATCAGACACAAGATCGATCTTATTGTACACGATGATCGTCGGCTTCTTTGACGCCTCCAGTTCGTCGAGTAGCTGTATCGTCGTGGCGTACTGGTCGTCAAGTCGGGGGCTCGAGGCGTCAAGCACATGGATGATCTGATCCGCCAGGGAAGCCTCCTCGAGCGTCGACTTGAAGGCGGCGACAAGGGCGTGCGGCAGCTTGCGGATCAATCCGACAGTGTCGGTGAGCAGTATTTTGCGCCTGTCCGGCAAAATGAGTGCACGAGTGGTGGGATCGAGCGTGGCGAAAAGTTTGTCCTGGACATAGGCGTCCGCTCCGGCGATGGCGTTGAGGAGGGACGACTTGCCCACATTGGTGTAGCCGACGATCGCCGCGACAGGCTGCTTGTTGCGGAAGCGCTGGGAACGTTGGACATGCCGCCGTTTTTCAACCTCGAGGAGATCCTTCTTCAGCGCGGCGATCTTGCGGACCACCATGCGGCGGTCGTACTCTAACTGGGTTTCGCCCTCGCCGCGGGTGCCGGCGACGCCGCCCTGCTGCCGCGACAGGTGCGTCCACGCCCTCTTCAGCCGCGGCAGGGTGTACTCGAGCCGGGCCAACGCGACCTGCAGCTCGGCCTCCCTGGTCCAGGCCCGAGAGGCGAATATCTCGAGAATCACCTCCTGACGGTCAAGCGTACGAAGTCCGTCGAGCCGTTCCCAGTTCCTCTGCTGAGCGGGAGAGAGGTCGGCGTCAACCACGAGACAGTCCGCTCCGGCCTCCTTCGCCACTTTCGAAAGCTCGGTGGCCTTGCCACTGCCGATGAGATACCGCGGATGCGGCAGGCGCGGCATGGCCATCTCCCTCCCGACAAGCTCAAGTCCCAGGGTGTCGACCAACTCCGCAAGCTCGTCTATATGCTCCCGCGCCTCGGCCTCATCCATGCCGGTCGAACGCACACCTATCAGAAAAGCCTTGTCCATCCTGTTCGAGCACCACTACCTTTTATATGTATCGTGACGTATAGTATAGCACAAGCCGTATGAAAACAACCGAACCCCTCCCCGCGGAAGGTCGTCGAACAATGACCAGCGTGTGTCAGGCATGTGGATACGAGATCGACATTGGAGGCATTCCTCCGCTGTCGACCATCAAGTGCCCCAATTGCGAGGCCGAGCTTGTCATCCCCATGATCATCGGACATCTCCAGCTTGAGCGACTCCTTGCCGAGATCACCTGCGCGGCGGTCTTCACCGGCTACGACCTCAATGCGGAAAAAGACGTCAACGTCTGCATCCTGAAGAAAGGAATCACCACACCGCAGGAGTGGCATGAGCTGGTAACGCAGCAGGCCAAAGAGATCTCGACGCTCTCCCACCCCAACATAGTCCCCCTAACCGGATTTGGCTTTCTTGAGGGGGAGTTCGCCGCCACGACGCCAGCCCTCCGCGGGGGCTCACTTTCGAAATACGACCCCAACCTCATCGGCCCCTTCAAGATCACCAGCATTGTCGAACTGTTGAATTCCGTCGCCGGCGCCATGGCGGAGGCACACCGCATGGGTGTCGCCCATCACAACATCTCGCCCCAGAGCATATACGTCGACGAAAACAGACACACCTGGGTGCGCGACTTCCTGCTCGGGTCCCTGCGCTATCATTATGAGCGCAGCCTGGGGGTGACCCCCACCGTCTCGCCCTATTACATAAGCCCCGAAAAAGCGATGGGGGACCCCGAGGACATCAAAGGCGACATCTTCAGTTTCGGCGTCATGTTCTATTATCTGCTGACAGGCAGATATCCCTTCCAGGACGACGAGGAGATCACAACCATCTACTCGCGGGTGAAAAGCGGCGACCCATCCTCGTCACCAAATCCCTACCAGCTTCTTTTGAACCCGTATCAGATCGAGTACCGCAAACCGATCCGTCCCCGGGATCTCCGCCCGAAAATCCAGACGGAGCTCGACGAACTCATCTTCCGGTCGCTCGCCCCCTTCGCCGACGACCGTCCCTCGTTCGACGAGATACACCACACGCTCTCCGGCATTCTCTCGGCCTCACAGGCTGTCGAGGCCGAGGCGCGGAACGAAGGTGCGAAAATGACGGAAATAAAAAAGAAGATGATCGGACTTACCGACACGCGCTCAATACCCATCATGAAAAACCTCGCCGTCGACACGGTCTTTGGGCTACCCGTCCTCTCCACCAAGGCGAAGATGCTGAAGAAGGACGCCTCCAAATAGGTGGTTGCATTACAAGGCTGGGACGGCTATTGTACGTAGACTTTTCTACTATCGATCTGGCACGCCTCCGCATGCGGAGTAGCTGGTGGGCAAACCGTCTGCTGCAAAGAGACGGAGAAGGGATGCGAAAGGGGCTCTGCGATGGACAACTCGACCAATAGTGCGGTCTGCCAAGGATGTGGGTGCGCAATGGACATAAGCGGCGTCAGCCCTTTCTCCTTATGCGAATGCGAGAACTGCGGCACGCGGGTCATCATCCCTCTCATTATCGGGCATATGCAGCTGGAGAAACACATTGGCGAAATACGCTATCTCGACATCTTCGAGGGCTATGACTCCGCCACCAACAACGACGTCATCATTTACCAACTGAAGAAGAATATTCCAGATTTCCAGAAATGGCTTAAGACGGCGACTGAGGAGGCGACCTCTCTCGAGACCCTGCGCCACGCCAATATCTGTCCCGTTTTCGAGCACGGCGTCCTCGACGGGACGTTCTACTGCACGGCACCCGTCATGGACGGCGGAGACCTCACCCAGTACGATCCCCGGGAGCACGGCCTGCGGGAAGTGGACAGTGTGATCAACGGCATGCAGATCATCGCCTTGGCACTGGGAGTCGCCCACCACAAGGAGTTCACCCATCACGGCCTCTGCCCGCAAAACATACATATCGACGGCAGGGGCACGGTCAGGGTGAAAAACCTGTTCGTCAGCAGATACAGATACCTTGTAGAGAACGAACTCGGCCTCGAGTCAACCGTCTCCCCCTTCTACATCACACCGGAGCGAGCGCAAGGGAAACCCGAAGACAAGAAAAGCGACGTATTCAGTTTCGGCGTCCTCTTCTACTACTATTTGACAGGCGTCTATCCGTTTGAAGGCAGCACCCTTATCGAGACTATCTACTCCCGTGTCAAAAAGCAGAAGACAGACAACGCCGAGGTGTTCTCGGCAAGCCAACGGGCAGTCACACCGGAGAACGTCGAATACAAGCCGCCGCGCCCGCCGCATATCGTCCGCCCGGACATCCCCGAAGACATCAGCAAGCTCATCTGCAACACGCTTACCCCCTACCAGGTGCAGCGTCCCAAGTTCGCCGAGATTATCACCGAGATCAATCTGGCGAAGGCCGCGGCCGAACAACGGAAACTCGCCGTCGAGCGCCGCGGCATCGTCCGCCTTCCGATGGAGAACGACGGTCAGGTCACGAAAACCCGCGCCATTCCCATCATGAGGAACCTCGCCGAGGAAAAAAAGAAGGCAACCACCACCAAGCGTAAGTTCTTCAAATGACAGAAAACAGCACCCCCGCCGAAGCGCAGCATGCGCCACAGGAAGATTATCTCACCTCATGCCTTCGTCGGATCGAGGAATGGCGCGCCAAGGGCATTGACCCTTTCGGCGGTCGCTACGACGGGACAAAGCCCGTCGCCGAGGTGAGAGCCTCCTTCTCCGCCGAAGCCACGGAACAGCCGTCGCACAAGGTCGCCGGACGCCTCATGGCCCACCGCGCCATGGGAAAATCAATCTTCGCCGACCTCAAGGACAGTTCCGGCCGTATCCAACTCTACGGCAACAAGAACGCCCTTGCCGACGCCTTCGAGGACTTCAAGCGGCTCGACGTCGGCGACATCATCGGAGTCGAAGGGGAACTGTTCCTGACGAAAACCGGTGAACTGACCTTGAAGGTCCACAGCTTCAGCATCCTGTCAAAATCCATACGGACGCTGCCGGAGAAATGGCACGGCCTGACCGATGTCGAAGCCCGCTACCGCCAACGCTACGTCGATCTCATCATGAACGACCAAGCACGCGAAGTCTTCAAGAAGCGTTTCGCTATCGTCCGCGCCATCCGGACCTACCTTGAAAAAGCAGGGTTCACCGAGGTCGAGACACCGATGCTGCAGCCAATCGCCGGCGGCGCCGCCGCCCGCCCCTTCAAAACCTTCTACGAGGCGCTGCACTGCGAGATGTTCATGCGGATAGCCCCCGAGCTGTATTTAAAACGGCTGCTCGTGGCTGGTTTCGAGCGCGTCTTCGAGCTGAACCGCAACTTCAGGAACGAAGGGCTCTCGCGGCGCCACAATCCCGAATTCACCATGCTTGAGATCTATCAGGCCTATGGCGACTGTCGCACTATGATGGATCTCATCGAAGGGCTCATCACCACCCTTGCGACTGATGTGATCGGCTCCCTCTCCATCCAGCACGGCCCGGACAGGGTGATCGACCTTAAGCCCCCCTGGCGCAGGGTTGAATACCGCGAACTCGTCAAAGAGAAGGCCGGCGCCGACTGGTTCGACGTCGCCCCAGAGGAGCGTCGGCGCCGCGCCACAGGTCTCGGCCTTGAGGTGGCCCCCACCGTTCCGGACTACGAGGTGACCAACGAGGTCTACGAGAAACTGGTGGAGCCGACCCTGATTCAGCCGACGTTCGTCACGCGGATTCCCGCTGAGCTGGTGCCGTTGGCGAAACGCTGCGCCGACGATCCGAGCGTGGTGGACGTCTTCGAGCTGGAGATCAACGGACAGGAAATCGCGCCGGGCTATTCAGAATTGAACGACCCGATCGAGCAGCGCCGCCGTTTCGAATCGCAGGTCTCCACCGCCGGGCACAGTACCGCAGGCGGTCAAGACGGAAAAATCGACGAGGACTTCCTCAATGCCATCGAACACGGCATGCCGCCCGCCGGGGGCATGGGCGTCGGAATCGACCGACTGGTCATGCTCCTCACCGGCTCCGAGTCCATCAGGGACGTGATCCTTTTCCCCCACATGCGACCGAAAAACAATCCGTGAGCCTCGCACTCCGCAGTCGATAGTTTTTCGTTGCGTAAGTACATAAGCTGGCTTCAGACAGCGTGTATGGACTTACGTATCTGAAAAACGTTATCTGAGTATCCCTGGCTGGCCATAGTAGAAAATCCCCGCCACCGCACCGGTCATCAGCGTGACCAGCGTCGCAGCCAGCAACGCCCGAGGACCAAGCCGCGAGAGCGTTGGCAGCTTTTCGGGGGCAAGAGCTCCCGTGCCTGCCACGAAAATACCCATCGACGCAACATGGGCGAATCCGCACAACGCATAGCTGGCGATCAGAAGCGAGCGCTCACTACCTCCTGCGACACCGAACTGGGCGAGATGCTGATAGGCTGGTATTTCCGTGACGACAAGCCGTTCACCAAGCATTCGCGAGATCGACCAGACCTCCGCCGTAGGCACCCCCATTAGCCACGTGAGCGGATAGAAGACATAGGCGAGCATGCTTTGAATGCCGAGTCCGGCGAAACCGGCCTTCGCTCCCATCCAGCCAATCAGGCCGTTGAGTATCGCCAAGATGCCGACGAAGGCAACCAGCGTGACGGCGACGCTGGCCGCCATCTGCCCCCCATACGAAGCCCCCTTCATCATCGCCTCGACGATATTCTTCGAATCGTCACCGGCGTCCACTCGACACTCCTCGACGCGCATCGTCTCAGGCACCCCCGTCTCAGGCATCATCAGCTTACAGACCACAAACGCCGCGGGCGCTGATATCAGTGAGGCGCTCATCAGATGCCCCGCAATCAAGGGAAACGTGTCCTTCAGCATCGACACATAGACGGCCAGCACGCTTGAGGCCGAAGTCGCCATTCCTGTCGTCAACACGACGAACAACTCGGAATCCGTCATTCGGGGTAGATACGGACGCACCGTCACTGACGCCTCGATGCCGACAAAGATGTTCGAGGAGGCGCACAACGACTCCGCCCCGCTCACCCGCATCGTGCGCGCAAAAATAATTGCGAAAAAGCGGATCACCATCGGCATGATACGGAGGAAATACAGGGCGGACACCATGCTGGAGAAAACAACGATGAAGGGAAGCACCTGGAACGCCAGGATGAAACCATTCGGCGGCCCCGTCACACCAAGCGATCCGAACACGAAAACAACCCCCTCCTGCGACAGGTTGATTAGACTCGTGAACGCATCACTGAGGAACACGAACGCGCCACGCGCCCCCGGACAGCAGAAGACAACCGTTGCAAAGAAAAACTGCAGCAGCACCCCGCCAATCACCGGCCGCCAACTCACCGCCCGCCTGTCCGCGCTGAGAGCCCATGCGAGCAGCACGAACACGGCAAACCCCAGAATGCTGACACAATTCTCCATCCCCGCTCCCCTTTTGGGTTTACTATATGCAATCAACAATTCCGCGGACACCTCCCATCCTTAATTTGGACAACTATTTTTGCGGCGCATGGTTTGCGCCATGCCCGCCGCCGCTCCCTCTTCTCGACAAGATCGACGAATGCCTTCCACCGACTTTGGTTTGGTGTCCGCGCTTACCCGTGTTATACTTCATAAATGGGGTTTAATGACTGCACACGCGGCAACAGATTATCATTCTTCAATCACCAGCGAAATTACAGCATGACCAACAATGACATCTTGCGACGGTTGCGCTACATGCTCAACTACAACGACTCTACGATGGCGGATATCTTCGCCCTCGGCGGGCATAGCGTCACGTCCGCCGCCGTGGCCGATTTTCTCAAGAGAGAGGACGAACCCGGCTATGTGGAATGCGGGCATCCGGAGATGGAATGCTTTCTGAACGGGTTGATCATCCATCGACGCGGCCGGAAAGAGGGCGCGCCAGCACCGGCGGAAAATCCGCATGCGATTCTGCTCAACAACGACATTCTGAAAAAGTTGCGCATCGCCTTGGAACTGCAGGAGGATGACATGCTCGCCATCATGAAGTACGCGGACGTGGAAATCTCCAGGTCCGAACTGAGCGCGCTCTTCCGGAAAGACGGGCACAAGCACTACAAGGATTGCGGCGACCAGTTCCTGCGAAAATTCCTGAGGGGGCTGAGCGTGTGGCGCCAGGTCACCCAATCTGCGGGGAACAATCCCGCGGAAGGCGGAGCGCTTCCCCCAAAAAACGAAGTTGGCGGATCTTTGCCTGGAAACGCAGGATTTTCTGATCCAGCGCCTTGAGGAGTACCAGAAACACCCCGTGTCATGGGAAGGACTTGCCACGCTGCCCCCGCGCTCCGGGAAACTCACGCCACCGATGGTGACCTTCTCTCTCAACGGCGGCAAGAAGGACAAGATCCGCCCCGGCGACATCCTCGGCGTGCTGACCGGCGACGTTGGGCTAGCGGGAGACAAGGTGGGCATAATCAACCTCTTCGACTCCTGCGCCTACGTCGCCATCGCCCGGGAGGAAGCCGCCAAGTTCAAGCAGTGGCTGCCCCATGGTAAACTCAAGAATCGCGTCTTCAAGGCGGTTTGAAATGTCACGGCCGACGGATGATAAGGACGATACGGTGGAAAAACAACGAAGCCCAGAACCAACGTCATCCTCAAATCAGGACCTGACACCAGTTTCCAACGATCTGCTGCACGGCGTCACACTAGAGCGAATGCTCACCGAGTTATCGGAGCATTACGGCTGGGAGAAGATGGGGCGGCGGATCAGTATCAAATGCTTCACCACCAACCCAAGCATCAAGTCAAGTCTGGCCTTCCTGCGCAAAACGCCATGGGCCCGCGGCAAGGTCGAGGTGATGTATCGCTGGTACCGGCAGAAATCTCGCTCCGGCAGCACGCCACGCGCACGCTGAAGCTTCGCATTGGCTTCCGCCTCACCCCGACCTCTGCTCATACCCCAAGCAATGATTCTGTTTGAGCAGGGGGTGGCATACATGGGCAGGTTAAGCTTAAATCAGAATCACCAAGCCCCGAATACAAGCCATATGCCTCGTCAGTTAAATGCAAATAGTTTCCCAGTTTTCCACGAGATGGAGTTGATCAATATGGAACTCTTGAAAAATGAGCCGACGGAGTGAAATTTATGCCATCATCACCGACTGACGTGGTTAAATAGAAGGGATCTTTTATGCTCGTATTCGCTTTTTCGTTTTTCTCGTCAAAGACAACAGTCCCGGTTGTCCATCGAAGCTCCCTCACCCATTTGTTTTCTGCGATCGTTTCGATTTTTCTCGCCGGCCTTCTTCAGGCCAACGCCGGCGAGCTATTCAAGTTCATCCAGTTCTCGGATCTCCGTCTTGGGTGTGGCAAGCACGATTCGGCAGGCTGCCTGGAACTTGCGAAAAGAGCGGGCGAGCTGAATGAAAACGTCGAGTTCGTCGTCGTCACCGGCGACATCATCGACAAGGGGTTCAAAGTGATCCAGCACGAGGATCTCAAATTTTTCAATGAATTTAGGAAGTCTTCCGGGGCCCTGCCTATTGCATACCTGGCAATCATGATTTCTCCCCCCATACGTTCGATGAGAAAGAGGCCCTGCATCTCGCCCATGGCTTTAATGAGCATATCGATCCGATCAAAGGTGTCTTACCTGCAAAGGCTATCGAATGATTCTCTTCTGCGAGCTCCCTCTGACGAGATGGTGCCCGCATATTGAGGATTACGAGCCTCTGGCGTGGCTCGAAAAAATTCTCGCCGAGGAACCCCGGATGCCGGCGATTATTTTCATGCATGTGCCGCCCGACAGAGAATGGGATAGCGAACGGCTGGCTCAGTGGAAGGATATCGTCCACCGCTACGATGTGCAGGCTGTCATCTGCGGTCACCTGCACGCTGACGAGCTTTCATTGGAGGGGCGCATGCCGATAATCGCCGTCTACGCCTGCACGAACAAATACGGCAACATTCCCTCCTTCAAAGTCTACTCGGTCGACAAGGAGGGGAAAATATCCTTCAAGACACACTACTTGGATAGAGGCAAGAAATAGGGAGCTTCACGCTCCCTCCCTCGTCCGAAAAGAGAAATGTGGTACCATTGACCATTCGTATTCACCTGGGAATTCAACGTTCTTGCCGCAGAAAGGATTTCGTTCTACCTACCGTCCAATATGCTTAAGCAATCCCTCCTTCTCAACGACTACGCTCCTGAAGCGCCGTTGCCATAGGATCACCGATCCGCAGCCTGACTTGTCGAAGTGATCGACACCCTCTGATTTCTCACATATCCCAAACACTTCATTATTGATGCTGTCAGCCTCAACCGTCCTATAATTATTATATCGTGTTTTTTGATTATTTCCATATAACTTCTGCCCCTGCGATCTGCCCTCAAGAGGAGTCTTGTTTGGAGCAGTGAAAGACAAGGGAGTGATTCACCACCGAATTTTTCGCGTATAAAATCCGCATCTCCTACTCCATCGGCTCAAACGGATGCACGCCATGAAACATGAATGTCGCATCTGTTTTACGCGAGATTAACACTCTAATATTCTCATATGGGAAGCTCTTCAGGAGAACTCCCCGCTTTTACCACACGCTTGCGAACATCACCTTAACGGATTCCCTGGCCATTTCCCGCATGTCGCGCATTGCTCGCACTTCTTGCCCAATTCGACGATCTTGCCGTCTTCTGTGAACTTGACCATGCCCATCCTATTGTCCTTGAGATATAGTGTGGATGACGGTGTCGTTTACACTTATGCTATTATGAACTAGTTTTTTTATGAATATTTTTACGCAAAAAGCCCGCTTCCATTCTTGACTAACCTATGCCTGTCATCTATGATTCTTAAAATTATAACCCACTCTCATAAGGTAGCAGATAATGGTCATTCCAAATTTATTATTGAGTAAATTACCGAGCTATCAAGTTGAGATCAGGACGATGCTGGGTGACTGGGAGAATGATAATTCCGATTGCCTCAGGAAGTCTGAAGAGTACAAGAAGTTTACCAGTATTAATGAAAAAAACGTAGATACCGTGCAAAAAAATACTTTCACAATCACTATCGCTGGATCACTCATGGAGCAGGCTCAAAGCAATGAGTCAGATTAAAAGGGAATCGCTATACGGAAATACGAATATTATTCATGAAGTTGGCTGTGGAGCAGGCGATAACGTTATATTTTTAAAGAGCATGTTCCCTAATCTGAAAATCATAGCCTCTGATTTTAACGAAGAACAAATCCAAAGGTTAAAAAATATCCGTGACCTTGAGGATGTTTCGTTTGAAGTTATAGATTTAATGAAGGATTACAGTAAATTCACTAAAAGTGATATTTTATTAATGTGGGGAGTAGATTTTGCGATTGACAACAAGTCGATTTCCAATATCGTTCAATATTGTAGTAAAAACAATATAACGAGTAAAATTCATATTTTTTCTAACCATATACTAACGTCGGTACCTTTGCTAAAGAAGATTGTCAAGGATTCATTATCAAGCAGTGATAGCACTAAGCGAGGAAGGCTTATCGGATGGCATAGAAGCGTCAAGTTAATAAGCCAATTAATGAGCCCTTACAAATTGGAGCGATTCCAATTTATGTATGGAGGTTCCTCATTTAGCTTGTTGTGTTTTAATTTATAGTTACCGCTCACCTACTCTTTTTTAAGCAATAGGTAATCCGTGTAAACATCTCAAGCTTTTAT
>CAYTFM010000005.1:76087-76854 GCA_964436735.1 uncultured Victivallales bacterium
TTCGGCAATCAAGACAATTATGAAGACATCTCCCAAGTCATATATTATTTTAACCTCATACCTTATTTTACTTTTAGTAGCCATATATTTTTGGCTTCATGCGTCTTTGGGTAACCTTCACGTTAAGCTTGCAGAAATTGAAGATTTAAAAATATTCCCATCCATAGGCAACGATATTTCATTCTCACTCAATATATTAATGGGGCTTATCATATTTCTGACTGCAACAAATATTATTTCATTCATCAAAATTATAAAACAATCTGATTACAATAAAAACAAAGAGAACACACTAAATGCCGAACAAATAGCTTCTGCCAATCGGCATTAGTGGTAGAACATTCAACTCGTTAGCCTCAGGCAGAGCTAGGCGTTAGATCATACAATTAGAAGAGATAGCAAATGTTTACTGGCAAATTAGTCTGTAAGAAAGTAAGCGTTGCTTGACGGCCATCTTTTAGCGGTGCGCCTCCCGCGCCAAATTAATCCCTGCAGATCCGGAGCCACGGTTGGTCTTCGGTCAAGTGACATCCAGAGCAGGGAGAGATTGCATGAACGGTATCGAGCGTCGGACGTATTGGGAAAGAGTGCTGAGTGAACAGCGGGAAAGCGGCCTGAGCCTGCTCGCCTTCAACCGGGTGAAGAATTTGTGTTACGGAACGCTGCGGCGCTGGAGCGCGGAGCTGGCCAAGCCATCAAGTTCGGCGTTGGACAACTTCGTCGAACTTCTGCCTGTGCCCGCCGATGATGGTCAACCGCGGCGCATG
>CAYTFM010000006.1:0-28348 GCA_964436735.1 uncultured Victivallales bacterium
CCCCATGGCATACGGGAGTCTACTCCTCCGATTGGAAAAACGATTTCACCGCCCAACTCGCCTACCACAATCAAACCAATCTCGGCTATTGCGTCGTCACCGTCGAAAGCGACAGTTCCTTCTCGACCGTGGTGAAACTGCTGAACAACCCACCCACCTCTCCCGAAGTCACCGCGGTCGACAACTGCTCCTTCAACTACTTCCAATGCGCCACGGCGGGAATGGCTTCCAGCCTGGAAGTCCCCACGACCGCATCCGCCGGAACCGCTGTTGTCGCCCAAGGGATCTACACCGACCCGGTCAAATCGGCCACAAAAAAGACCAAAAAGGAGACCGTGAAATCGTCCACGCCCCCGTCGACATTCGACTACCAGTGGGCGGACAAGATCGTCCTCTACAACAAAAAACAGTGGGATCCCAGGCAGACCGCCGAGGAGAATCTCGCCGCCCATCCGATCAACCCGGTCGAATGCGACATGACCATCTCCGTGGGCGGAGGCTCTCCCGCGCCATCCGACGGCATCGGCTATTTCCCGCCCTTGATCGCCTCGGTCACCGTCGACTCCGGCGTGCAGCTCGACACCTCCATCAAACCCGGGCAGACCGTGACGCTCAACGGTTTCTACTTCGGAGCCAAGCCGCCGAAGGCATGGCTTGAATACAAAAAAAACGGCAAGTATGCCGCCCTTATGCTCAAGGCGGAGAAGGATCTCGCCTACGAAGGCGGGAAGAGCTGCATGGATCCCGTCACCGGCGAGAGCAAAGTCAACCTCACCGCGCCAAGCAAATGGCCGAAAGGGTGGGACGAGGGAGAGAACCACAATCTCGTCATCGACAACGGTCTTGGCCGCGCCGCCATGAACTTCTGGACGCAGCCGCCGACGCCGTGATGACGTGGGTGAATACGTGAACAGGGCCGCCATTCCCGTTCCGTACTGACCACACGCGGAAACTTACGCGCCGCGGCTTTTCCGCCACTCCCGCGGCGAGACGCCGAACTGGGCTCTGAAATGGCGGTTGAAGCTTGAGATGGTGGGGAAGCCCGACTCGTCGGCGATCTGGCTTACCGGCTTCTGTCCGCCGACAAGCTCGGCGGAGGCCATTGTCAGACGGACATGCGTCAGATAGCGCATCGGGCTTTTGCCGAGAGCCTCCTCGAACAGACGGCGGAAGTGGGTGGTGCTCAAGGCGCTGAGATGCGCCAATTCCGAAATTTTGATCTTTCTCGCATAGTTCCGCGTGATGTGGGCGACCGCCCGCTGGAGGCGGGAAAGCGTCTCAGGCTCAAATCGTGGGCGGACGCTGCCGCTTACGGCGGATTCCCCCTCCTTGACGCCAAATGCTGACTGCAACTCGCTCATAAGAAGGCAGAACAACGCCAGTGTGCGCTCTTTGACAAATCCGCCATCCGGGACGCTCGTGTGGATTTCGACAAGCTCGCGTATGAACCCGCAGATCCTCGGATGCGCGCGGGGGGCGATGATGTTATGGAAGCCAGATCCGTGCAGCCCATCCGTCTTGACCAGTTCCACGTTTTTGAACACCGGAAACAAAAGCCGTTCAAGATCGGCGTAGAGCCAATGCCAGTGGCTCACGGTGCCCGCGCGGCTTTGCGCCAGATGCGTCTCCCGTTCCGTGATCACGCACACGTCTCCACCGTTGAACGGCAGAACCTTGTCGTCCACCACGAATATCCCCGAACCATCGAGGCACAACCCCAGCTCAAGCACGTCATGGGCGTGCAGGCTGACGATCTCCTTGTCCGTTTGCGTGTAGAGGCCGGACACCGAGAACGGAAATTCCTCCGGAAGGCTGATCGGCGCGTAGCCGAAGCTCAAGGAGGGGTGTGCCCGAACAGTCTTTGAAGATTTTCGAGCGGATGTATTTACTGCCACCATGCCTGAAAATTCCGGGCAACAACTTGGATTGGTTTTTGGACATGAAGCAAATACGGATGTGCGTCTGCTAATACGGTGGGCTGAATGTATCTTACGCGATGGGGCCTTTCAAGCAGCATCTGGGAATGGCGCAAGGCTTTGGGACAGAATCTGTACCGTTGTGGCAGCAGTGCTGATTTTCTGATTAACGGCTTTACGGGATACGCAGAGGGGGAGAGGAGTGGAGCGGGCGATGGGAATCGAACCCACGTGACCAGCTTGGAAGGCTGGAGCATTACCATTATGCTACGCCCGCATAAAACGGATTGTTACCTTACTAGGGGAGGAGGATTTTTCAACCCACCTATTTCTTATCTTTGTCGGCCGCCTTGCCCGCGTCTTTGGCATCCTTGCCGTCCTTGGCGGTCTCCTTGGATGGTTTCGGAAGCGCGGAGGAGGCGAAGCCGCAATCGCGCCCGTCGGAGCCCTCGCAGGTGCCATCCGTCTCGGGAAGCAGGCTGTAGTCGCCTTTGTCGGGGTTGATGAACTTCGGGGTGGCGGCGATGTTCGACTGCGGTTTGAAGGCCTTTGTCAGGTCGGGTAGTTTGGTGACGAGAAAGCCTTTCGGCGTGATGGCCACGCCGGTGCTTTCAACTTCCGCGGCGAGTCCTTCGGCCCCGTTGAGGAGCGTGTTGGCGAGTTCGCGTTTTGGTGGGGGCGGCGGGCCGATTCCGGTCGACGCGGCGGGTGGCGCTGTTTTCAGCGCGGTGAAGCAGATGGCCACCCTGTCGCCGTTGATGAGGCTGTTGAGCACTCTCGTTCCCGAATCATCGCGCAACCACAGGGCACCGAGACGAAGGGACGGATCGCGGGAGGAGAGGATGGTGCAATGATCGAGCATGGTGTTTTTCGTGCCGACGACTTCCAGCCCTCTGAGCAGGCAGTTGCTCAGAGAGACCTCTTGCGAAGCAGTGATCCGCGAGGCGTCGGTGTCTACCACGATGTTGATCAGATCGATTTTCGAGGACGTCTTGACGGACAGGCCACCCGGGGAGATGCGCAGGTTGGAGATCGCCACGGACGAGGCGTTGTTTATCTCCAAAGGCTTCATGAGGACGACATCGGCCTCGCCTTCGATTGCGACATTTTTCGCGGAGATCTGGAACTGGTCGGCGCAGTCGTAGGAGCCTGATTTGAGCTTGAGCTTCGTTTGCGGCGGAATGGCGCGGATGGCGGCGACGAACTCCGGACCGTCCTTGACCGAAACCTCGAACTTCATCTCCATGTCCGAGGGGGCATCCTTGCGTTGACATTTTTTAAGGATGGCGTCGATGACCGGCGCCGCGGTGGTGAAATACTTCGCGTCGGCATGAAGAGTTCTCAATCTTTGTAGATCCTGGGTGATGCGCCGGGCCTTATCGGGGGGGAAGTTGATTTTGTCGAGGCGTTTAAGGAAATCCTCCTCCATCCCCTTGGTGTAGGCGAGCGCGTTCTTGTCGAGGAGGGCGGCGAACGACTTCTCGGCGTCGAGTTCCTCGAGGATGACGACGACGTCCTTGCCGAGTCCGACGGGTACTGCGAGCAGGTGGGCTTTCGCTTTGCCGAACTCGCCTTCGCGCCATGAGAGCATTCCCTTGAGAAGTCTGGAGTTGCGCAGGCCGATGGCGCCGGCGAGCTCGAGTTTTGTCCGGAGTGTGAGCCTGTCGGGCGTGATCGCCTTCTGCTTGCCAGTGTTTTTGCCGGAGTCGAACAGCGGAAGGAAGATCTTGCCGTCCCGCACCTCCGATATCACCGAGTTTTTCTCGACTTCGCCATCGAGGAAGGATATCTCCCGTCGGTCGGGCTTGGCGAGGAGCTTCAAAATCTCGACGTCGAAGTTCCGCATGGCTTTGACGTTCTCAAGCAAGGACTTGGCGAGCTCGAGGGCTTGTGCGTTCGAGATGCGGTCCGTCAAGGCGGAGATGGCCTTCTCGGCTTGGGGAAAGTCCAGGGCGGCGATATGCGGGGCGACATTGGTGAACGACGTGCCGAATGCGGCGGTGACGGCCTCTTTTTCCTTCTTGATGGTTGCGACGAGCTCCTTGATCTGCGGATCGACGACTGGTCTTGGCTCGGTGGCGGTCCGCGTATCGCTTGCCTTCAGCTCGGCGGGTTGGTAGGAGGCGAGCAGTTCAAGGGCGGCGTCATAATCGAAGGAGGCGAGCAGTTCCGTGGCTTTGCTGATTGCCGCCTCGCGGGCCGCCTCTTTCTGGAGCTCAGGTATCTTGGTGGCGAGCTCCTCGCGGAACGCCGCCGTCTCCTTGCTGAGCAGTCCCGAGTAGCCGGTCAGCAACTCCTTGGCCTCGCTGACCTTGCCGTCGACGGCGAGTTTCTTCGCGTTTTTCCTCAGATCCTCGCAGACCATCTCAGCGACGAGTTTCGCCCGTTCAGCTTTGGTTTCGTCGGCGAGGTCGCCTGAATAGGAGTCGATATAGTGCAGAGCCTTGTTCAAGCCGTCGGTCTTCTGCAGCGCGGCGACTTTCTTCTTCAGTTCCATGAGTTTGACGTTCAAGATCGCCTTGTCGACCTTGGCGATGGCCTCTTTGTACTTTTGTTCGGTCTTGAGCTGGGAGAGGAGGTCGTAGGCGTCCTGATAGCGTTCTGACTTGACGAGGGGGCCGACCTCATAGTTGATGCGGGTCGAGAGCTTGCTGATGACCGCGTCGTACTTCGTTCGTGCAGTGGAGAGTTTGTTGTCGATCTGCCCGAACAGGGCGAACTTTCTTTGACTCCGCGCCTCCTCGGAGGTGGCATTGTAGCGCTCAACGATGCCGTCCAAATCATCGGGGTTGTTCTTGGCGAAGTCGTCGGCGTCCTTGAGCATGTCGGGGAGTGCCGCGGGTTTCACGTAGGCGGCGGTCGATGTTCCGGTCTTCGCCGCTGGCTCACCAGGCTTGTCGGGTTGGGCGGGGGATGGCGCGGGCTGCGTCGTCTTCGCCGTCGCCGTTGCGTCGGGGGGGGCGGGTGTTGACGCCGGTTCTGGTTGAGCGGGGGCCGCCGGGGGCGCATCCTGCTGCTGTTGCCATGCGGTCTGCCGTTGCGGAGCGCGTCGTGGCGGCTCGCGGTTTGACTGCGAGGCGACGATGACGCCGACTGCGACGAGGAGTAATACCGCGCCGACGCCAAGCCAGATCATGGTCGCCTGCTTCTGCGCCTCGACGGGGACGGCTGCTTTCTGAAGAACGGCCTTGGAGGCGGGCCTCGGCTTCTTGCTTCCTCCCTGCGGCGACCGTTGCTTCGCCTCGGGGGCTTTGTAGCCAGGCATGCGACGTCCTTTTTGCGGAATCGCGTCGCATTCCAGCGTGGTCTTCGCCATCGACTTTGGCAGCTTCTTGAACGGGTTGGTGTTGGTGACCGTGTCTTCGACGTCCTGGGCGGGGGTGACCTGCCGCAGGGCCTCCTGGATCCGCTCGATGGCCTCATCCCATCCGGACGGACGGGCTGAGGGCGTGTTTGCCAGCATGTCGCACACCATTCCGGCGACGACAGGCGGCACGCTGGGGGTGAAGAGACGCGGGTCGGAGGGTGGCGATCCAAGTGTCTGCGCCAGCTCCGCCTCTCCATGGGGCTGTTGCCCGGTGAGCATGAAATGTAGGAGCGCGCCAATCGAATAGATGTCGGACCGTGGCCCGTAGTGCGTCTTGCTCTGGATGATCTCCGGGGCGCAGAACTTGTGGCTCCAGATGTCGAAGTCGTAGGCGAGCAGGGAGCGGTTGGCCAGAAGACGCTCGGAAATGCCATAATCGAAGATCTCGATGGACATGTCGGGAGCGATGCGGAGGTTTTTCTGGTTGAGGTTGATATGAGAGACACCTGAATAGTTGAAGGCGTCGCGGAGCGCCGAGCATATCCGACGGATGATCTCAAGGGCGTGGTAGGGATAGATCGGTCCCGCCTGCCCCACGACCGTTGCGAGACTCCGCGTCTCCGGCTTCAAATCGTAGACCAGTATCCCCATTCCACCGACGATCCGTCCTTCCACGAGATGCGAGAAGTCGGGATAGTTCAGTTTCCCGATCTTAGAGATCTGATCAAAGAGCAGGGGAAAGTCGGAGCAGTGCTTGCTTACGAACTGGCTGATCGTCTTGAGGACGCGCTCCTCACCGTTGCTCTCGTTGGTGGCGCCGTAGATGTTCTCGAAGAGGTTGAAGCCGGCGACCGAGTGGATGCTGTGGCCGAGGAGTTCCGAGCCGATTGGCAGAAGGGGATCAAGCGCGACTTGGAGCGTGTTGCAACTGGGACAGGCGACCCATTCGCCCGCGCACTCTCCAGGGACGCTCAGATCGCTGGAGCAATGTGGACAGAAAAACTCCAGATTGCCGTTGGCCCGATATTCAGACATAAGATGAATCTCCAGAGCCGGTAATGTACCTCTGCGCAGAGGTGAATTCAACGGTCGCGGGCTCCGATGCCCACGTTTGAGGTGTATGGGGGCTAAAAGTAATGATTCTTACGTAGTAATGCTATCTGTAAAAGCTGTTTCAAGATGCTACATTGTCATGCCTGAGCATCGAACACCGAACACCAAAGTCGCGGCGGCGCCACCCACAATCCGACTCGTCAAAATGTGAATTGTCACCCTTATAGAGTATAACCCGGAGGTTGAGCCATGCAAGAGCGCGCTGTTCGTCTGCCGACGGTCGCCGGCCAGTTCTACGAGGCGAATCCCACTCGCCTGCGGAAGGACATCGAACGATTCCTCGCCGAGAAGGAGCTTGTGAAGCTCAAAGGCGCCGTCCGCGCCGTGATTCTCCCGCACGCTGGCTACATGTACTCAGGCGGCGTGGCCGCCAGGACGATGGCTGTGGCGAAGGGAGAGAAATTCACCCGTCTCGTGGTGATCGCGCCGAGCCATCGCTGCCCTGTCGCAGGCATCGCCGTTCCGAGCTATGCGAAGTGCCGCACACCGTTGGGCGACATGGAGGTTGATCTCGAGGCGGTGGGCAACATTCCTCAGACCAAGCTTTTTCCCCGGACCGACCAGCCCCACGCTCAAGAGCATGCCCTTGAGGTGGAACTGCCTCTGGCGCAGGTGATCTTCCCGGACACGCCCGTCGTTCCTCTCATCTGCGGACAGATTGATTCCCGGACAGCCTCCGAGCTGGCCGATGGGCTCATGCCGTTGTGGGGCGATGGCAACCTATGGATCATCAGTTCGGACTTCACCCATTATGGGGCGTCGTTCGCCTACGTGCCGTTCACTGACGACGTGCCGCAGTGCTTGAAGGATCTCGACCTCGGCGCCGTCGAAAAGATCGTCAAACTCGACCGGCGGGGGTTTGAGGAGTATGTGCGCCGCACGGGGGCGACAATCTGCGGCGCGCATCCCATTGCCGTCATGCTTGCCGCCGCGGAAAAGGCCGCCGCCAAGGGGGAGCGACTTGAAGGCGAGTTGGTTGAATACACGACATCGGGCGAACTGACAGGCGATTATTCGCACACGGTCAGTTACGCCGGTATCGCGGTGATCAACTCGATCGCGCCCCACGGCGGTGACGCCGCCAAAGAAAAGGATGACGTGTTCAGTAAATAAACTACGGAGGCGTTATGGCGAACGACGGCTACTATTCGGATGAAGAGAAGAAAACATTGCTGACGCTGGCGAGAGGCACGATAGAGGCGAAGCTCAGGCGCAAAGAGTTGCCGGACATCGCTGGTTTTCCTGCGAAAATGCATGAGACGGGATCATGTTTCGTCACTCTTCACACGAAGGCGAGTAACGCGCTGCGCGGCTGCATCGGAAACATCGAGGCGTTCGAGCCGCTGGTGGACAACGTCCAGCACAACGCCGTGAACGCGGCCTTCGATGACCCTCGGTTCCCGCCGGTCGGCGCCGTCGACGAACTGGAGGGGCTCCGCGTCGAGATCTCGATACTCACGCCGCCCGAGAAGATCCCCTCCTACGACAAGTTCATTGTCGGCGAGCACGGGATCATCCTGCGCAATGGTTTCAAGGGGGCGGTGTTTCTGCCGCAGGTGGCTCCCGAACAGGGCTGGGACCGCGAGACTACCCTCACCCATCTGTGCTGGAAGGCCGGACTTCCTGAAGACGCATGGAAGCGGAAGGATACCACGTTTCAAGTCTTTCGGGCGATCGTCTTCTCGGAGTAGTCATTTCCTTACCCTGGGAAATGACTAGTAATACCGCTTGACGACCGCATGGATTTTGAGTCTGTCGAGGTAGTCCTGGTATTTTGACTTGCGCTTCTCGAAAAGGAGATTCTTGCGTATCTCCTCCTTTGCGTCGTTGAACGATTTCATGGCGCCCGGCATGGTGTCCGCCACGCGGAGGAAATAAACGGCCTCGTCGGCCTTGACCGGTCCGGCCACGTCGCCTTTTTTCGCCTTTTCCAAGGAGCCGGCGAAGTCTTTTCGAAGTTTTCCCCGCTCGATCCAGCCGATCTCGCCGCCGCCATCGAGGTTAGGTCCCTCGGAATACATGGTGACGCTGGACTTGAACGCCGCCTCGTCGGCGTTGGCGAACTTGCCCTTCAAGTGATCGACAAGTTCGGCGAGGTTGTCCGAATGCGCGCCATTGGTCTTCAACGCGAGCACTTGAAGCTTCACGGAGGCGGCCGAGGAGAACTCCTCGGGATGCTGGTCGTAATACTCCCGTATCTCCTTGGGGCTCGCATAGGCGTCGCGGTAGCAGAGGTCGTTGACGAGGGCGTCGACGGCGAGCCGCTCGTACGCCTTGTCCCTGAGTTCGCCCATTGAGCTTCCCTGCGAATCCAGCACCTTCTGGAGGTCGCGTCTGTTCGTCACGTGGAAGAGAAGCATGAGGGTGTCGAGATTGTCCTCCACGAACTCCCGCGGCACGGTGAATCCGCGCTCCTTGAAGTCGGTGTAGATCAGTTTCCGCTCGATGATGCGGTCGACCGTCTTCGCCCTGAGTTTCCCCACCTCGTCCGAAAGCTCCTTGCCTTGGAACATGAACGGCAATCTCGACTCCTCCCAGACGCATTCCTCGAGGACGTCGAAGATCGTGATGGGATCTCCATTGACGGTCGCCAGCAGGCCGAACACCTCGTCCTTGGCGCCCCCCCCCTCCGCGCGGGGCGAGAGCGACAGAGCCAGTGCCATGATCAGCAGAACTGTTCTCATCACTCACACCTCTCGTATGAAAGCCGGTTTCGCCACAGTCGCGGGACGGATATACTTCAGATCCTCGATGCTGGTATAGGAGGAGGTGAGCGCGGCGTCGAGCATCCCGGAAGCGGGAAACGCATGAAGGCGGACCACCCGTGAGGCGCCGCCGCCGAATGCGCTGTCGAGCGCGTCGTCGGCCCCCAGCGAGACGATGTTACTGTAGGACGAGAGCTGCGCCAAACCGTCCACCTCGGAGAGCGTGAAAGGTTCGCCAAGGATGGAAAATCCGGCCTGATTCCGTTCGATAGCGCAGACGACCATCTCGTCCTTTTTCTTTGAGGGGTACAAAATCGCCATGCATTCGTCCTGCCGCAATCCGAGTTCAAGAGCGATGGGAAACGGGGAGGGGACCCCAACCGTCTGGGGAGGTGATTTGGCGAGGGCTATCCCCGCGACAAGTGAGGCCGCCACTCTGAGTCCTGTGAAGCTTCCCGGTCCCGTGCCAACAATCCACAACCCGACATCGGCGGGGGTGAGACCAGTCCCCTCAAGAGCCGACAGAAGCGACGCGACGAACGAGATGTTGTCGCGCCCGTTAAGTAGTTCCGACGCGCAGACGGACACGACCGGATCCGCGGCGGCGATGGCGAAAGAGGCGAACGGGCCAGAAAGATCGATGGCGACGCGGGTATCACGCCGCCAGTCTGTCTGCGTGCTTTGTGCGGGAGGCATTGAGGACTTCGGACGCCTCCACCCTATTCCTTGCACTTGGCAAGATTGGGGGCGGGAATGCTCTCGCTGAGCATGGGAACCGACGTGTCCATGTCCCAATCCATTCTTCCCTGCTGCGCGAAAAGCATCCACAGGCTGAACATGAGCAGCAGCAGCGAGGCGATGGAGAACACAGTGAAAACGGTCTGTGGTTCCTCGTTGCCGCCTCTTCTGGCAGCCCCGCGTGGAGCGGCGAACTGTTGCTGCGCATATTCCTGCTGATCCGGCTGCTGACCAGGAACAGGTGGTACCCCTCCTTCTGGAATTGTTTCCTGCGACGCCCTTGTCGGAGCCTTCAAGCGAAGCGTCCTGCCAGGGGCGGGAGCGGGTTCCTCGAGTTTCATCGTGGGGGCGGAGGGAGGCGCCATCGGCGCAGCTTGTGGTGGAGCCACGTGCTGCAAGGCTTTCGTGGGGGTGTCCATCGATCCCGCATCTGGAGCGGCCAGCTTTATCGTGGGGGCTGAGGGGGACGGAACGGCCGCCTGCTCGCCAGTCTTCACCAGTTTGATCGGTTTTGGGGTGACGACGACGGTGTTCTCGTCACCAATATCCTCTTGTTGGTTGGTGGGCTCGGCGACGGGCCGCAGCTTGAGCGTCGTGTTTGGTCGTGCGGCGGGAGCCTCGCCAGGAGTGGCGTCGCTACCGGCCGAGGGGCGTAGACGGATCGTCTGCTTGGTTCCGGGAATCGAGGGCGCCATGCTCGGCGCGCCAGCGGGCTGGACGGCGACTGGCGTAGGTGTCACGTTGGCGTCGGGAGCGGGTCCGCGGACGGCCGACTTCTGAATCTTCACCGTGGGCTCCTCGCCCATGTCCGGCATGGCGACGGCGGAATCGACGGTCGCGGCGGCCGAAGGCGGCGGAGCCACGGGAGTCTGTCCTCCCGGGGCGGTCTCGGCGATGGGTTTCAGGCGGATCGTCCGACGGGCTTCCCGCTTTAGAACGGTTGTCCCTGACTGGTCGTCAGCTCCGAAAATCTTCTTCAGTTTCCCTGTGTCGGTCAGCCGGCTCTCCATCGGATCGGATACCGGAGGTGCGGCCACGGGAGACTCCTGCGTGAAGTCGGACGGTTGAGCCCCACCATTGGCCGGGCCTGCTAAAACCACTTTGCGTTCTTGATTGTTTTCCGCCATGTGTCGCCTCCCGATGACGTAGCAGCATATTCTACAATAAATATTAAGATAATAGTGCTGAACCCCTTCTATACATTATAATTATACCACGGCTACCGGGGTTTACAAATCACCCGCCCGATGATATTCTTATTTTCGAAACGCCATTCACGGCGCCTCGCGCGGCGTCGTTCGGGGGCGTCAACAAAACGGAATTCACGTGTTTTCCGCGCAGGCGTCATAAGCCAAACGGAATACCCAAGACGGAGCGGCAATGAGAACAGGAAACGCGAAGCTGGTGATGATCGACAATTACGATTCGTTCACCTACAACATTGTTCAATACATTGGAGAGTTGGGATGGGAGATGACCGTCTGGCGCAACGATCAGGTGACGGTTGACGATATCTTCGCCGAGAAGATCGGCGCGCTGGTCGTCTCCCCGGGCCCCTGCTCACCTTTGAAGGCCGGCGTCTCATGCGACGCCATTCGGAAAGCGGGGGAACTGGGCGTGCCGACCCTCGGCATCTGCCTCGGCTTCCAATGCATTGGCGAAGTGTATGGGGGCATCGTCGCCCACGCCCCCTACCTGATGCATGGCAAGGTCTCGGAGATATTCCACAACGAACAGGGCATTTTCAAGGATATTCCCTCGCCGTTCAAGGCGACCCGCTACCACTCTCTGGCCATCCTCCCCGACACCGTCCCCGAATGCCTGGAGGTGACGGCCAAAACCTCGGATGGCGTCATCATGGGGGGACGCCACAAGACCCTGCCGATCCACGGCGTGCAGTTTCATCCGGAGTCCGTCCTCACCGAGCATGGGCATCAGATGCTGGCCAATTTTCTCGAGATGGCGGGAATGAAGACAGGTAAGATCCCCGAGGGGCCGCGGACGAAAAGCTGAAGCGTACAATTTAAAAGATGAACGGAAAACAGCGGTATGCGGCTTGCTTTTCCGATTATGGGGAGTATTATTCACCTCCCTTCAATTTAGGGGCGCATAGCTCAGTTGGTTAGAGCGCTACGTTGACATCGTAGAGGTCGCAGATTCGAGTTCTGCTGCGCCCACCATTAAAATTCACTATGTAAATCATGATAGTGAACGACTTACGAAAATTGATACTTGCCCATTTCTTGCGCTATTTTACGCCTGTTTTTACTGCCTTTCGCTGTTTATAAGTAATAAACAAGTAACAAAGTTTTCCGCCTTATTCTGCCTTGATTCATGGCACACAGCAAGGGCGGGTCTTCAGGTAATCGGGTTTGCGGCGTGATCTACTCATGGTAAACTTTTTTGAAAAGCCCCCCGACGATATCCGCTTCCGCGGCCGCCTCGGGAGAACAGCGGTCATCCCTCGATATTGAAAACGCCTCGCGGGTCGGGCGGGGAGACTTAAATCTCGTACCAGCGTGGCGCGGGGATCGTCTTCATCAGCTCGTCGAAACGCCGATGAGTGAACATCACGGTATCAGACCTCGTGGTGGAAGCCATTTCCTTCCTGTTGTCCCACCGCTTCTTGAGGTCGACTACCACGGGATCGGTCGGCCATTTCTCGAACATGAAAAAGAGTTTGGCGAGCATCCCCTTGTCCTGGGAGTGGCTGTACTTCTCCTCAAGTTCCTCCAGGCGGGTCGGCACATACGTTTTCACCAGCTGCACACCGTCATTGATCTTCGGCATTTTCTTACCTCTTATTTTTTGGGTTTACCACTCTTAAAACTTCGCCCGATATCCAAGAGGAATGCCCCCTCTTTGGCACCGTCGGAGCCGCGGCCGGGATCATAGCTTGGAGAAGCTGGCGGATCCTCGTATTCCCCGATGTTCGCCGGTAAAGCTCGTCTCGGTGGCGGACGATCAAGGAGCTTGGAAGACGGTCCAGAAAGCCAAGCCCCCAAAAAATCAAACCTCGAACGCGGTGACACGCCTTGTGAAGTGGTCAACGTAACGTTTGAGACAATACTCATGGACTTCCTCAATGTCGGCTTTTTTCATGTCCGCGAACTGCAGCTGCTCCACGGCACCGGCGGCGGCTATGGCCTCGGGGGTGTTCCGCGCTTCATGTTCGGCTTTGTGCGCCCCTTTCGGCGTGTTGATGTCCAGTCCCAATGTCTTGATGATGCCGGTTTTCTTCGTCTCCACGATCTTTTCAAGGCGGGCTTGAGCCTCGGCCAGCAATCGTGACCGGGCGGCGTACCATTTCTTTTCCGCACCGTCACGCCAAGCTGGCCATACCGTCAACCCGCATTCCAGCACTTTGAGGAAGTCGCCCTCTATGGCGGCGAGCTCACTGGCGGCCGCGGTCGGGGTGGCGTTCGAGAGGGTGCGGTTGAAGTCGGAAATACGGGCGGCCAGCTTGGAGGCAGCACTGTTGACGTTTCCAACGATGCCGTTGAACCGTTCGATCTCTTTCAGTTCGTGGCTTGACACTCCCTCGAAAATCGTGGCTTTTTTGAATCTCATTTTCATGTTTTCTCTCTCCTTTTTGTGCTTATTAAAGTTGTTCGGCGGCGCAACGTCTCTCGTAGTCCGCGATTTCCGACTTCGTAGGAACATGCCGCAGGTACTTGGCGCGCAATTCCAGCACTCGGGGTGATGGTAAACGCGGTTCAAGCGGCGGGGTCAAACGCATGCGGGTTAAAGCGTCAAGCATGCTGTTGCCAGTTTTAACCGGCACGGGTGTTTTTTTACCCTGGGGGGATACTGGACGACCACCAAAAAGGGATGATAGCGGCAGCTTATTTGACATGCGCCGCCTCACTTGCTGGCTTTTTGTCGGTCAGCTTGTCAAGGATGATCCTCGTCATCGTCGTCTTTTCGCGGAGGGCCTTCATCCGCAATTCCAGTTTCAGAGCGGACGGGACGTTGATGAAAACAACATCCGTCGCCGTTGTCCTTGGAACTTCAAGATTAGCCATAATTAAACCTCTCTTTCAAAACCTATATATCTATAGATCTATGTCTTTTATAGGAAACTCGCTCCGGCCGTTCCACCCCCACTTTAAGAATTTCCCGTAGTTTCTTTATGCCTCTCTCCACGACTTGGCGCGCCCCTTCCACCGATAGCTCGAACTCGGCGGCGATCTCCTTTAAAATCTTCCCGTCAAAGTGGTACATCTCAACGGCTTTCCGCTCGCGTGGCGGAAGCGTGGTCAGGGCACCCCGCACCATATCGTGGTCGATCTTCCATCCATGCGAGTTCTGCCGCTCGTCGGGAAGGTCGTAATTCTTCCCGGTCGCCTCATCCACCGGCCATGTGATGAACCGTCCGCGGCGTCTGCGCTCACCCATCACGACCTTGTAGACTGACTGCTTGACCAGCATGGATGCGTAATGCTCGAACGGCATACCCCGCTCCGGGCTCCACCCCGCCCGCGCCTTGGCTAACCCGTCCAGGGCAGACGCTCGCAACATACCGGCGTCAATGTCGCGGTTCCTGTTGTGGGCCTTGGCGGCGATCCGCTCAATCTGAATGGCGATGTCGTTGAACATTTCAAACTCATCCACAAGAGCGGCGATCATTGGCCACCGTCCGCCGCTTGCTGCATCCTCTCCATCGTTGTGGAAAAGGTCTTATGGAGACCTTTGTTGATGATATCCCTATGCTTCACCGGAAGTCTCTCCATGCCCTTCTCGAACGCGTTGAACTCTTCCCGTAGTATCTCGCACAACTTATTAATGAAAGCCTCGTTCTGTGTAGACATTATCTTGTTCCGCCGTGTCGTCAGAAGGGCAATTTCCGCCTGTAGCTTCTGCTTGCGTAGTTCCGTCAAGGTCGGTTCCCCCGCCGTCTGATTCTTCTCCCTGGCGGCAGCTCCTTGCGCTCCAAACTCCTGAAAAGTCCTCATCTCATCTTGTGTTTGCATGGTATTCTCGCTCATTTTAAAATCCCCCTAAAACCTGTTTGTGCTGATAACTCACTTTATTTTCTCGACTGCGCCTTGGGCGGTGGCCTTTTGCTTGCCTCTCGGAAGAACCTATAGGGGGGAGTGGGTACCCCCCCCCTCCGCCTCTGCCCCGTGGTCTTTTAACACTGTCGTGCGCCGTCCCTGCGCCCACGCCTCGAACTCTTTCTTAGGAACGCGCAACAACCTACCTATACGCATTGCGGGGAGACCTCCCCCCCTTGTCAGTCTTGCCACTGTCTTGGTAGACACCGCAAGTATTTCCGCGACTTGGCGCGGCGAAAAGTATTGTGCTCTTTCGTTGCTCATAAGGCCCTCACCGCGGCGTCAATGACTTCCTTGTTGCTCTTAAGGTATTGGACGGTTGAAGACGGCGAGGCATGCCCTAGCCCCTCCTGTGTGTAGTAAAGAGGGTCAACGCGTTCACCCTTGGCTATCCTATCCAGAAAGCCGTTGTGCAACCATGTCGCGAACGTCTTGCGCATGGTGTGTGTGGATGTGCCATCGAGCGGTATGCGCGCCCTCCTGGCCGTCGTCTTGATGATGCGCCAGTACTCCCGGCGGTTGATGGAATTCCCCCGGCAATCCGGGAAGAGGGGGCGGGACGCATTGTTGAGAAGTTTCCCGTCTAACCATGCCACGTACTCTTTCAACTCCCGCTCAAGCTCGGGATGCACGGCCACCGTCCTACCGGTCTTCTTGCCCTTCATGTGCGCCCGCCGCACGGCGATCCGCTCGACGACACGCCCGGACTCGTCAACCACATCCCCCACCTTAAGACTTAGAATTTCGGAGATTCTGAACCCCGTGCGCACCCCGAGGATGAAGACGGCTCTGTTTCTCTTTCCCCATGATCCGACAAACGCGGCCTTCATAAGCTCGTAACCTGCATGTGTCAACGCCCTTGATACTGCCATATTATTTTCCTCGCTTTCATGATGTTTTAAGTTTCCTTGAAAATTCCCCTATGAGGGGTAACACAACACTTTCACCCGCAGACAATTAGAAAACGGACAATTGCGCCACTACGCACACTCCCGCGCCCTTTGGGGTCGTTTCGGGACTCTCAACCCACGAATGAGCTGTTTCAGGGAAAAGTTCCATAGGTTTTCAACCTCAAATCAAACTCCAAACTCAAGCGGCTGGTTTTTCAGCCGGTCGGAACACGGACTCACATCAAACTCGACACACACCCTTGTCTTACGCGGCCATTCCCCGCGGTTCCACCGATGGCACCAGCCGAAGCCGATTGTCGGCGTGATCTCGTCAGGCTCGAAGCTCCGGCAATCGGCGCACAGCACCAAACCGCCTAAAATCCCGCTATGTTCAATCGTCAAAGATGCTTCCATATTTCTATCCAATATGACATACTCAAGTAATGTTTCGTAACATGTTTATAATTAGAATAGTACATATATTTTACCCCCACTTAAAAGTTATGCGCTTATGCTGTTTTTATGCTACCTGCCGCATAACCGTTAAACCCCTGTAAATTAATTATTTACATTGAAATTATGCTATTTATGCTACTTTTCCTATATTACATATTATGCAACTCGTATATAAAAGAAGAAAAATACATAGTACTAGAATACGCGCACACGCACGATAGAAACACAAAAAACAGCATAACTATGTAGTTAACTACCTGCATATAAACATCTTTTTGATTATGCACCATATAGCATAATTGACGCATAACCGCATAACCTCAAGACGCATGCGCCCACTCCGCCGGACACTCGACGACTGACTTGTATTTACCGGTGGCGTCCTGAACTATCATTTCCCTATTTAAAAGCTCCTCAACAGCTTCAGTACGCTCTTTTGAGGAACTGCAGTTTGAATGGTAGCGGGCAAGTTCTGTGCGTGAAATTCCATCTGGTCTTGACTGAATCGAACGAAAAAGCCTCGCAATGAGCCTTTCCCGCTGCTTTTTCCATGCGGGCGCATCCTCGACTCCGGCCAACATGGTTTCAGCACCCTTGTACAGCCAGCGGACGACGGTTGCGGCCTTTTCCCATGCCGTCTCTGATATCACAGGCCTATTCGTCGTGGTCGTCTCCTTGGTGATCGACAACATCAGCGCCAGCCGCGGTCCGTACTCTGATACAAGGCGTCGCCACGTGGCGTTTAGATTCTGATGCACAGGAAAACTCATGAACTCCCGCGCCACGTCTTCGAGATAATCTTCGGGGACTTCAACCCGCCCCTCTTGCCGATCAAACACGTTGAAAACAGCCCTGATCGTGTCGCGGTTGCGCTTGAGGTCTTCAACGGAAGGCCTGTAGAAGGTTTTCAGCGGAGGGGAGACGAAAATCAAGAAGCGGCCAAGGAAACCCGTGCCAACGTCCGATTTTCCAACCAAGTCGCGGAAAGTCGATGGCTGGATACTGGCGGCGACGTTCGGGAAGCAATAGCTGCTTTCGCGGACCGACAGCCCCACCCCCTTCTTTGAGAACTTGTGCAAGAATGATCCGGCGTTGAACACCGTCGTCAGGAACGGAGCGGCGCGGCTCTGGAAGTCGTCTTTGTTCAGCCACGCCCCGAATTCAGATATTTGTAAAAGACCATTGGGGCAATCCATGAGTGCGTCCATCATGCCTTCGGCTGTGCCCGCCTCCCCGATGTACAACTTTCGTTCCCTGGCGAACGACGGCAAGAGTCCACCGATGTCTTTCCCCGACGCGCTTTCCGCCACCAGGAGGGAGTACACGTTTGCCACCATGCCCCCCGCGGTATTGATTACGAGCTTGCCCTTGTTGACGCCGTATGTTCCATCGTCAACATGATGCCCCCTGCCGGACAAGGCGATGCCGCACAGGGTCACGGCCTTCTGTAGAGCGATGGCGAGCGGCAGGGCCGGACGCGTCACGCTCTCGAAGGCGCAGACGAGACTGTACAGAAGGGTTCCACGAAGCGCGTCCCTCATCGTCTCGTCGTCAATCGACCTCCAAGGCGGGGTTGCGCCCTTTGGGGCCTGTGGCGTCGCCGCGGCGCGCCTCTGGAACGAAATTTGAAGCTTTGACGAAAGCCCGCCGACACGTGAAATTAGTTCGTCGGCGTCCGCGCCCGCCTCCGCGGCGTCCATTACGTTCGATATCTCGGTGATCGTGATCCGCCTGAGCGCCATGTCACGTAGTTGCTTTACAATGCCGTTCTCTTTGAACAGCTCGAAACTGGCCGTGTTGCTCATCAAGAGCAATTCGTTGTCCGCCGGATCAAGAAAGCTTCCCACATAGGCGAGAGTTTCCCGCTTTCCGTCCGAGATCTGCCGCATGGCGAGTTTCCAAGCTTTGCGGGCACCCTGTGAAGTGAAAGAGGCTTGCGTTAAGCCGGCGACGGCCCTGGTGATGTCGTCAATGGTGTACTGTTCACCGTCCCAGGCGTCGATTGTGGAGCGTATGACCCGCCATTCAAGTGTAGTGTCGGAAGGTAGTTTCATGATACCCCTCCCGCGCTTTGCCTCAACTTAAGCAAGCAGCGCAACAAACGGTGCTTTATATAGTCTGCGCTCGGGTAATCGCTTCCTGTTGGCGGTCTCCGCATTTTGGCGGAGACCGCTTGCGCCTTGAGTGCGTCGTGTGTTTTTCGATACATCAACCACCTCCGGCGATCCGCGCGATTGCAATCGCATTCCCAACCGCGTCAGCCAGCGCGGCAAGCCTTCGCTCGACGGCTTCAAGGTCTGACGCGTCAAGCGCGGTGATCCGCGGCGGACTCACTATACGTGATAGATTGACGCCGAAGTCGGCAATGGTTCCCGAAAGTTCTTTGACGAGGGGGCAGTCACCTCCGGCGATCTGGATTGCCGCAAGCGCGGAGTTCCAATCCAGTTGGCCGATTGCCTTGGCTTTGCGGCGGCGGAGCTGCGTTTCCTCCTCTTTGATCCTGGCGATGGCCGCAGCGGCTTCACGTTTGGACAAATCGAAGTAGATGTGGGGATTGAGACCTATTGGCTTACTCATGCCGCGCCTCCGAGTCCTTCCTTTCAAAATTTCTATTCTCCAATGCCGCGAATGCTCTTTGCCTGATCTCGCCATGTAGTAGATTTTTGAAAATCGAACCCATGTTGTACACGTTATCATCTTCTTTGAGGTCGGTTCTATCCATCAACGCCTGTTCGCATTCCCCCATCAATTCCATCAATGCGTCAATAGATAGAGATTGCATAAAGTTGTGAATTTCGTGTGTGATTGCGCATAAGACTGGCGTTTCAAGGTCACGCTTGAACACCGTTTGCAAACCACGCCTACGTAATTCATCAACATCGAAAAGCGGTCTATTGTCATGTGTGATTTGAACGAATTCCTTAGACATGTGACACCCCGGCTTTCTCCGCGGTGTCCGCGGTACCGTCTTGCGTCTCGGACGTGTTCTTGCCTTCGAGGTAGGCGATGATGCTTGCCTCCTCGATCCTGATAAGGCGATTGTTCAACTTCTTGAACCTGATCTCCTTCACATCGTGCAAGATTTTCCGCATTGTCGGCTCGGAGACGCCAAGCATTTTCTGAGCTTCCTGCAAGGAAAGCCAGCGGGAGGTTGACGCATGTGAACCGGGAGGGTTTTTCATCGCGGCGAGAATGTTTTTGAAAACTTCCTCGGATATCATGCCGACTTTCACGAGAGGGTTCAATGTGGTTTTGACCAGCAAGGTTTCTTGGAATGTGCAACTCATTACGCGCCCTCCTCTTCAAGAATGCCCTCGGTCATGTCGTGGTAGATGCCATCGGCGCGGCTTAAAATGTGCGTTTCAAAATCTTCGTTTTTCAAAAGATCTGAATCGCCGAGAATTGACACAGCATCCTCAAGGTCTGATAGCTTGTCGTGAATGTCGTGTAGTTCATTGAGCATGAACTTGATGAAAAAGGTTTCAGATTCATACGCCACGCAAGGCAAATTGATTGTGGCGGCGGCTACAAGTGCGTTTTTCGAGTCTTCGTAGGTTTGGTACCCATAGAGAAAGAGGGAAAACTTCAAGGCCTTCATGAGCCATGCGGAATTGGCGGGGGTCATCGCCTCGACGACGGATAGTTTCAATCCGAATGCGCGCTTTGCCTCGTCAAGCTCGTGCCTTCTTTGCGCGTAAATTTCTGGCGATCCTTCGTCTGGGATGAAACGTCCCCAGGGAAGTGCGGATGGGGATGATGCCTTACGTGAAGCATCTTGTTTCTTCGCCTTGCGCTTGCCGCGGACCTTGAAGGGCACGGCGGCGGGGGCGGGGGTGATGTGGGCGGGGCGGGCCTCCGGCATGGCCGGAGCGGACGGGGATGCCGTCTGCATGTGTTTTCCTTGTGTTTTCGGCTTACTAGGCCGAGATGAAGAAAGTCCGGGTGTAGTAAGACAACACAAGGTATGTCCCCCGGGCCTTGCGGCTTCGGGCACCCGGACAGATAGAATAGTATCATCCCCGGATGTAAATTTCTCGCTGGGGAATTTTTGATTTCCCAACGTTGACGCAGTTGAACGCGCCTTGTGTGTTCGGGTTACTAGCCCGGCTTTCGTTACTGCAAGTTTATTGCGCCCGCTTGCGCCTGTCAAGCCCTGTTTGTGGGAAAGTTTAGAAATTCCGCCAAAGGATAGGTTATCGCTTGACATGTGGCACCTCCCACAACTCCCCCGGCTTGACGCCAAGGGCGGCGGCGATCTTCTGCATCGACGCCGGGCACGGCTCGGAATAGCCGATTTCCCCTTTGTTCACCGTCGCATATGGAAGCCCCGCCTTCTTCGCCAGCGCGGCGCATGTGAGCCCCGCCACCTGCCGCAACTCTCTTATCCTGTTTCGTTTCACGCTATCACCTCCAACGTTGTTTTGTCTTCGTTGGGGGATTATAAGCGGTCAACGTGGTGTCATGCAATAAAGGCTAAAATGGTGTGACACCAGAATTTAAAGAAAAAAAATGAAGGGGGGCGAAAAGTATTAGGAAAGATTCTTTTTGTCGAAGCGTTTTATTAATTGTTTTGCCGCTTCAGGCGATCTACCAAAATCATCACAAAGTTTATAGCTCAACTCTTTATGTGAAAGTTTACTTCTAAATTCGGCAATTGTATTATTAATCTCTTCAAGGGTTTTCCTATTCCTATTGTTTACCTTTTCCCAAGACGATTTTTTGCCGTTCCACCTTGGTTTTAACCCCTTACGCAAATAACTTGGTTTTTTATGCAAATAATCGTAATATACCAACATAATAAAATTCTGATTAATCGACGCATAATTACCTGAAAAATTAGACCAAAAACACTGTATACCTCTTTCTTGGTTCTTTTTATTTAATTTATTGGTGTCACATGTTATTTTGTTTGCTATAGAAATTTGAATGAAAAACAAGTTTATCTCTAACAACTGTTCATATATTAAGCCACGTTTTTTATCTGTATCGGGATCATCACAATTATAGAATTTATCTAAAAGTTCAAGAATAAAACCCGGCGAGAAGTAGTCCTGAGGTAAATAACTGAAAGCTTCCTTTTCATCTCCACATTGTGCCCTAAAGTCATTCAGGCAAATATTAAAAATCCTCCATGAATGACACCAAATAGGAAAGACAATCTCACGTGCCCTATCTTCAATGCTATCACCAAACACAAACCCTTCTAAATCACTAACATACAAATCTTCAATCAAATCTTTTGAGGCAATGAATTCCTCCACAGTGGATACTCTTTTTCTTGGATATTTAAGGCGTTTGTGATATTTCGAAAAATCATTTGATTCCGCTTCACAAATAGCGTTGAACAAGCATTGAATATAATGCGTAGAAGCTTCGCCAAAAATATCGGAAGGTTTCTTCACGACATAACCCTATGCCCTTATGCCTGCCACGGCATGACGGCGGGAGGCATGCGCCACCTTGCGCACAGGGATTACCCGCGCCAGCTCGTCACGAATCACAAGCCGCAGATTTTCGGGCGGTTTTTCGGCATTCCGAATATGCCCCTTCAAGGCCTCGTTGAGCATCGCCTGATAGCTTCCGCCCCCGGCGATCTCCGCCTTATTCTTAAACCATTCTAAAATATCATTGTCAACCCGGATGGAAATAAGCGTCTTGCGCCCGCCTCGTATCACAGCTCCACGCCTACCACCCTTCGCGCTGGTGATCTCCGGTATGTCCGTCAAGTCAATACCCTCTTTCATAGATTGCAACCTCATGTTTTAAAGCCTTTCTCGCTGATATGATCCTCACCGCGTCATCACGCCACGTGTACGCCACGACAAGCACCCTTCCAAGGTGATCCATGCCTATCACGATATGACGTTGCTCCTTATGCCTGTTGTCCTCAAAGACAATAGCGCGTTCATCGTATAGCACGCCAGCCGCATCCAGAAAGCCGATACCATGCTTCGCGAGATTCGCGGCGGCTTTATCGCTGTCCCATTGAATATCATCTTTCATAATAAACCATATATACAAATGTGATACATTTCAAGCCCCCGCCAGTTCCACCACTTTACGCTTCACCTCCTCTGGAACATCCGCCGTTTCGATGTAGACCTTGACCATGGCCAACCTTTCGGCGTCTTTCGGCGCGGTCCCGATGGCGGAGGGGGACGGCGACGGCAAGGCGGCGATGGCGTCACGCCTCGCCCCGTCCTCTGTATGGATGTAGTACCTCTCCAATGTCCTGATATTGTCGCCCGTCACGTCCGCAAGCACGCTGATAGGTATCCCCCTGGCGGCGAGGAATGACGCCAAGGTGTGGCGGAAGCTATGAGCCCCGAAGACGCACACCCGCTTGAGGCGGCGGGCTCCATCGGGGGCGTCAACTGTCACGGCGAGGCCTGAATGCTCTATGATCTTCTGGACGTCCCGTATCACGCCGTCTTTATTTTTCGTGTATCGCTCCGCCACGGTCGGCACGACGCGCCCTGTCTTATCCTTCCACTCTTGCGCCTTCTCCAATCTCCGGGCGAGCTCGGGATGCACGGGTATCCTCACCCTCCGCCCCGTCCGTCTGGTCTTCCTCGGTTCCACTTCAATGAGTCCGCTGGTGATTGAGTCCCATGTGAGGGCGGCGGCGTCCGCCAGCCGCAACCCCGTCCACGCCAGAATGTGGATAAGCACCTCCATTTGCTCTTTGTGCATAACCTGACATTCTTTATCGGCCGCGGCTTCGAGCACCTTCAACACCTCATCCTCGGTGAAGCTCTTGCGGCTGATCTTCTTCTCATCCTCCCGCCGGATATGAAGGAATGGATTGACGGCAAGTCCGCTTTGACGGGTCAGGATGCGAAGGACAAGGCGGCAGCTCTGAATGTGATAGTTGTAGGTCACGGCGGACATTCCGCCACTCCATAAGTGCGACGCGTACTGTTCGGCGTGGCCGTGGCGAACGTCGGCTATGAACTTGACCTCGGGGGCCTCGGAGGCCAGCCATTCAACGAACTTTCCCCAGTTGCGCTTGTAGTTGCCCATAGTCCCCGGCGACGATCTTGGCCTGGCTGGGCTCGCCTCGTAGATTCTCCACGCCTCGGACAATAAGCACGTCCGGCGGGCGGCTTTCAATCTGGCGGCGGTCACGTGGGCGGCGACGGCCTCAACGGTCTGCGAGGCCACGACACCGCCGAAAAGCTCCGCCGCGCGCTTCGCGGCCTTCCGCTTCTCGCGTACCGGCTTGCCGTTCTCATCGACAATCCTTGTCACCTGGGCTTTTCCGGCGTCAACCTTGCGGAAATAGAAGTTTTTTCCTATGAGGACAATCGCGCCTTGACCCTTCGCCCTACGTCTCTTCGGCACTTCCTCCATGGCTCCCCCTTTTTAGGGGATAACTTTAGCTTGTTTTCGGGAATAAGTAAAATATAAGTAACAAAAAATCCGTTTTGCCATAGGTAAAGTATGCTAATTGACATCGTAGAGGTCGCAGATTCGAGTTCTGCTGCGCCCACCATCTAAATCCCCTCTCTAAGAGCGAGTTGCACAGCAAATCGCCTTCACCTTGTTTGTCCCGTTTTTCTTCACTTCCCCCATGTTCCGACGTCGTGCCGCTATGCTTGAAAACAGCTGTCCCCAACTTGTTCCCCACTATGACTTGGCGTCTTCCCACATCTCATCGGCATAGTTGATCATCGCCTTCTCTATGTCCTTCTCGGAAGGCTCGCCAAAGGCCCTCATGACGCGGTCCATCTGCGACAACTTGAAAACCTCGCCATTGCCGTCAGCCTCTTTCAGCCTGGCGATGAGGTGGAGAAGGAACAGTCGCTCGCTCTGGTAGGCCTCGTAGGGAAGGAGCTGCTGCTGCATCCATGGTCCGAGGAGCATGTTGTCTTCGGGAACCACGCCGGCCACCCATGAGGCGAAGCGCATGCATTTCAGCATCCATTCCCGGTTTGCGGGAGTCATGGCGCAGCCGACACTCAGACCCTTGCTGTAATGCGCATGCACGACTTCCAGTTCCTGTTCACGCGCCAACCGCGCGCCAGACGCGTACTCAAGTTTGAACTCCACCAATTTTCTCTCACTACTGGCTTTCATGGCAAGTCTCCTTACTGTGTTCCCGTTGTGATGTGGAAGTGTGGCGAAAGGCCGCCGCCGTGTGATATCGCCCCGCCATGAGTTAGTACTCCAGCAGTTGCGTGGCAAGGGCTTCGCGAAAAGTCTTTGTGCCAGCGGCGTGGGCTATTTCACCTTCTCGAGTGTGTACTTCCGTGAGCCGAGTTCGAGCTTCTTGAGCAGTTTGGTGATCAGGTAGGGATCCTTGCCGTGGATCTTCTCGAACAAATGCTTCCCTTTGCCGAGCGCGCGCCCTTTCGGGAGGCCGCTTTCCAGCAGATCCTCCGTCTTGACGAGGTCGAGTGAGGCGCGCTCGATGGCGACGATGTCCCGTGAGGCGAGGATGCCGATGTCGGGGACCAGCGACGGTGTGCTCAGTCCCCAGCAGTCGCAGTAGATCGTGATGTTCATCAGGACGCTGACATACAGCATGTTCGCCAGTCCGATGCGGTCTATCACGCCCTTGGTCACCAAGGCCAGTCCATGCTGGAAATCCTGGAAGGTCTGTCCTGTGAGGCGCAGGGCATCCACCGGGCAGGCGAGGATGCAGTGCTGGCAGTAGGTGCAATTGTGGTAGAAGATCTCGTAGGTGCCGTCCTTGGTGAATTTGTTCGCCTTGTTGGGGCATTCCTTCACGCAACGTCCGCAATGGACGCATTTCTTCTTGTCCCAGTCGATGCCGCCCTCAAGGGAGTGGATTTTGCTGCGGGTCTGGCCCGGCACCATGCCCATGGCGATGTTCTTGCAGGCGCCGCCGAATCCGCAGGCTCCGTGCCCTTTCACATGGCTCAGCACCAGCAGCAGGTCGGCGTCAAGCACTTCCGACGAGACCAGCGCCTCGTCGAGGTGGCGGAAGCCGATCGGGATTTTCTCAAGCTTTGGATGCCCCTTGCGGAAGAGTCCCACGATCGGGCAGCCCAGCGTCTCCTCCGTGTAGCCGCGCCAGTCGGACTTCTCGGCGTTGCCGTCGCAGACGAACACCTTGTTCGGTTTGAGCGCTTTGAGGTGCTCGACGAGCAGGCGGACGAAAAAAGGATGGATCGTGGTGTAGCCGAGGTTGCCGCCAAGGTGCATCTTGACGCAGACCTTCTTGCCCTTGACCGCCTTGGCGAGGTCGAGCTTCCCGAGCAGTCGTTTGAACTTGGCGGGCAGGGTCGCGTCCGCCTCTATACGATTGTACGCGCTTTCCGCGAAAAGTACCTCGCTCATGATGTGAGTCCTCTGTAATTTAGATGATATTAATATCCTCAAACCGGCGATAATGCTTTTTATCGAATGTTTTGACGAGGCTGATCCCCTTTTCCCTCGCATAGGCCGCCGAATGGGCGTCGATGAAGTCCACATTCAACGATGCGTAATCTCTTATCGCCCGCTCAAGGACATCCCGGTTGTCGAAATGGAAATTATTGGTGGCGATGAGGGCTTCCAGGAAGTCGGCGATCTCCCGTTTTGTCCTTTTGTAAAACGACTCAAGTGTCCAGACCAGTTCAGCGATGACGAGGTCGGAGGTATGGAGGAAAACTTTTCCGGTGACGGCGTCGTTGAAAAGTGTTTCCGCCTCGGCGGCTTGGCCGGGAATGTCCTGCAGTAGATGGCGCAGGAAAACGTTGGCGTCGACGAACACTTTCCGCGGCATTAGCCCCTCGCTCGTCTTTTGGCCAGTTCGGCCTTCACCTTGTCTCGGACGCGGTCCCCGTCCAGCTTTGACGGAGGGGGGCGGGCGCTGTCTTTAAATACGCCTTTGAAGTCGAGGATGTTTTTCTGCGCATTCCGCAGCACGACGGAGCCATCGACAATCGCAAACACAATCTTCTCCCGGGGGCGCAAGTGGAGGAATCTACGGATAGGGGCGGGGATTGTCGCCTGTCCTTTGACGGTAAGGCTGCTGGTGTTCATGAGAGTGATGTTCCCATTACTTTTTTGTTGATATAGTAATACCCTCTCCTCACGCTTTCAAGATTATTGTTCACGACTTCAGCTTCTTGCGTTCCTTGTCCTTGGACTCGGCGAGGATTCTGCCGATGCAGCGGTTGGCCTGTTCGATCATGCGCTGCTCCTCGGGGACATAGATGGTGGGGCGTTTCTTCCTGAAGAGTGAGAGGAGGCTGTGGATGAACGGGTTTTTGCCTTGATAGGCCGCCTCGAGTTCCGCCCTGATGCGGACGAGGTGCTGTTGAGGCCGTCGGGCGTCGCCGAGCCGCACCGCCGTCCGGTAGTGGTAGGCGGCGGCGGCGAAGTCGCCAAGGATGGCGCAGGTCCGGGCGTAATAGTAGTGGTAGAGGATGTTGCAGGGACTGAGCTTGATCGCCTTCCCGAATGACGCCTTGGCATAGGTGAAATGGCGGTCGAAGAAGTGGTTCTTGCCCTCCCTGAAGGCCATGAACACCTCGGTCCGCTCGAGATCGAGGAACAGCGTGGCGAGCGTGGCGTTGGGCGGAAGGTTGTTGCCGACGATGAACTCCTCGAGGGTGTCGTCGGCCGGGGTGTCCATGATCGATTGCCCATCGTAGGCTGACGGCGTGAAGGCGGCATCTCCGCGGGCGGTCTTCCGCTCCTCCAGTCCGAGGCTGGCGTCGTAGGACTGCCGTTTGACGGGATCCGACAGGACGTCGAACGCCGCCACGAGCAGCTTGAACTCCTCCTCCTTCTCCCGGTCGCCGCCGAAGAGGTCGGGATGGCAGAGCTTGACGCTTTTGAAGTACGCCTTCTTGATGGCGGAGAAGTCCGCCTCACGTTCGACGCCGACGCGCTCGTAGTGATTCATGGACGCCATGGATCCTCTGCACGGCTTAGTGACGTAAAATTCCACAGTATGCAAGGCGGACCGCTCGCACTCCAATCGAACGCTGAGGCTTCATGGAGTGGCGGCGGATTTGGTTGCGGGCAAGCTCCGCATTGCTTCGGTGAGGAAACTATCGTCTTTGCCGTCAGTGTTGTCAAAGTCAATATTCTGACATGTGGAATTTTATTCGTCGTTCGTCTTGCCCGATGACAAATATGGGCGCATCTTACGTGATGGGCATTATATCTCGGTTAGATCGGGAACAGAAATATGAACAACACATTGTCGAACGGCTTCCGGGTGCTTGAGTATCTGGCGGAGACGGGTGAGATGCATTCCATCAAGGAGATGGCGGAGCGGCTTGGACTGCCCAACAGCCATGTCTGCCGTCTTTTGAAAACCCTCAAGGAGCTCGGTTATGTCGAGCAGGATTCCGCCCGCAAATACCGGGTGGGGCGCAGAATATTGCGGCTCTCGTCAGTCTGCCTGCGCAAGATGGGAATACGGTCGCGGTTGCGTCCGTTCCTCGCCCGGCTGGCGGCTGAGTTGCGGAGCCCGGTGTATTTGAGCGTTCCTGAGGAGCGTCGGCCGCTGATCGTGGACGTCCTGTATCCGCCGGACTACCGCGGCGGCGATCCGGGGGTCGACATCGGGAGCGTGAATCCCGTCCATGCGAGCGCCTCGGGCAAGGTGGTCGCGGCGTTTGTTCCCGAGGATGAACTTGACGACTTCCTGGAGAAGGTCGAGTTCACGCGGATGACGGAGAAGACCATCACCAGTCCGAAGACGTTCAAACGCGAATTGGAGGAGGTTCGTCGTTCCCGCATCGCCGTCACCGACTCCGAGCGCGGTCTGGGTGTCCATGCGGCGGCGGCGCCCGTCTTTGATAGCGGAGGACGGCTGGTCGGCGTCGTCGGCTCTTTTGTCGCTTCGTCCTCCGCGGGCGTCACCCCGGAGCGGCTTGACGACTTTAAAGACCGGATTCGCTCCGCTGCCGAATCCTGTTCGCTCGCGCTTGGGTGCGCGCTGTAGCTTTCTTGGCTGCGGCTCACACAGGGTTCGCCCTCCAGAATCAGCCATGATTGCCAGGTTTTGTTGGAGGGCGAGGCCTGTCCGAGCCGTTATCCCTCGTGGCATTTTCCGCGCATGATGTTGGTTTATCACGAATCAGCTCTTGACAAATTCTAAATGTTAGAATATAATTAGCTTCATATTCCACTACGTGAATGATGTTTCCCATACAATAAAGGAGGAACGGCCATGAACGAACTGACCAAAAGAGTCACC
>CAYTFM010000006.1:28358-69644 GCA_964436735.1 uncultured Victivallales bacterium
GTGCGGCGCGTAGTTCACATGGATCGTCATTGTCAAGCGTCACGACCACATAGAGGGAAAGTGATCGCATGTGCTTCATTGTTGCTACGCCGGCCGGCGGTTCTCCCCCAACAACAGCAGGACTGCCGGAAACACCACGAGCATGACCAAAAGATTCACCGCGCATGCGAAGAGCGTCAACTGCGATCTGTTGGGCGTCGCGCCCATCGAGCGGTTCGAGGGACTGCCGCCAGAGCGACATCCGGCGTCGATCTTCCCGGAGGTGAAGTCTGTGATCGTCGTGGGTAAGCGCATCACCCGCGGCAGTCTGCGCGGTGTCGAGGAGGGGACGCAGTTCGCCACCTATGACATGTATGGCTACCGGTGGCTCGAGGACCGTTTTCTGTCGATCGTCTCGCTCAAGCTTTCCGAATTTCTTGAGGACAACCGTTACGAGGCGGTGCCGCTGTTCAACCTGCCGACGGATATTGAGCCGATGGGCGTTCCGGTGCGGCCAGGGAAGCCGGCGCCGAATGTCCTGCTCGACTTCGATGACGCCGCGGTGCGCGCGGGGTTGGGCGAGATCGGGTATCTGCGCGCCTTCGTGTCGCCCGAGTTCGGGGCGCGGCAGCGTTTCTTCATGATCCTGACCGACGCCGTTCTGGATCCGACGCCTATTCCGACGAAGGATGTCTGCGAGCGTTCGAAGGACTTCGCATCGTACTGTCCGCTCGGAGCGGTCGACAGTTCCAAGGAGGAGGTCATCGAGATCGCGGGGAAAAAGATGAAAGTCGCCTCGATCAACTACGGAATATGCGCCAAGTGCAAGAACGGCGCGCAGCCTAACTCCCGTCATCCCGCCGGAAAGCCCGACCGTCTCGCCGCCGTGTGCATGCGCTCATACATGACGCACATGGAGAAGGCGGGCAAGTTCTCCAACACCTTCATCAATCCGTTCCGCACGCGCCCGGCCTGGGAGGTCAAGACCGACCGGACGATCATCGCCGAAGGCAGCGACATCGAGTGAGGTGGAGGCTGGTCATTGGTCATGGGGCATGGGTCATTGGTGGATGAATTTGGAGAGTTACAGATATGAAAAAGTTGACGAAGGAAATGATCAAGGAATTCGCGATGGCGCAGGGGCTCGACCTCTTCGGCGTGGCGAACATCGAGCGCTTTAAAGACGCGCCGCGGAACATGAGCCCGGCGTCGATCTTCCCGGAGGCGAAGACGGTGATCGTGGTGGGCAAACGGATCCTGCGCGGCAACTGGCGCGGGATCGAGGAGGGCACCTACTGGCCGACTTATACCTACTTTGGCTACCACGGATTGCTCAACAGCTACTTCATCCATTACCCGCTGTACGAGACCGCCTGCTTCATCGAGAATTTCGGCTTCGAGGCGGTGCCGGTGTACCCGGGCGTGACGCAGGACGACCGTGAGCCGCTGGGCGAGCCCTTGCGGGAAGGCGGGGTGACGCCAGACGTCAACGTCAACATCCGAATCGCCGGAGTCGCCGCCGGGGTGGGTGAGATCGGCTGGTCGAAGATTTTCATGACGAAGAAGTTCGGGCCGCGGGTGCGGCTGGCCTGCATCCTCACCGACATGGAGCTTGAGCCGGATCCCCTTGTCAAGCCGGGAACCATCTGCGACCGCTGCATGCAGTGCGTCAAAGGCTGTTCGGCGTGCGCCATCCCGCATGCGAAGGAGAAGAAGACGGTCAAGATCAAGATCGAGGACTACACCTACGAATGGGCCGACGTGCACATGGGCCGTTGCACGATGAGCTACCATGGCGGCGACTCGATGACCTCGCCGTTCATCCATAAGGACTTCCCCGGTTGGAACATCGACGTGACGAAGCAGGACCTGAGCGAGGAGGCCGCCTACAAGTTCGCCTGGACGCTGTCGCAAGGCTCATGGGGCAAGTCGAAGGAGTTTCCCTCCGGGCACATCATCGAGGGACACCGCAACCTTCTGCTGTGGGGCGAGGCGGGCAGCTTTGGCGTCGAGGGGTCGCGCGGCTGTATGCGGAGCTGCTTCAACCATCTTGAGAAGAAGAAGGCCATCGAGCAGACCTTTGAGAATGGCGAGTTCATCAAGCGCGACCGCTGGCTGCTGCCGGCGGAGGTGCCGATGGGGGCGCGCCCGAGGCGTTCCTACCAGAATCAGGAAAGCTGAAGCGGCAACACGTCGTGGCTCGGCATGAAGGCTGAAAACCTTGTCTGGGAATTGAACAAAGCTCGCATGGAGGCGCAGTTAGGTGGGGCGCGGCACCTGCCGCGCCTTTGAAAATTGGCGCAAAAGGTGTTGCGCCCCACTTCAAATAACCGTGATTGCGAAGATTGGGCAATCTTGTTTTCCGCCGAGTCCCTTCCCGAACTCGGCTGTGGAGCGCGGCGGCTCGACGCCGCTTTCGGACGAGCGGCTTGACGCCCGCCTTCATGCCCGATCGAGCCTGGCCATCTTACCACAAAAACTCTTGACAGGCGAATTCAGGTATGATATACTGAGCCGTCGGCGGCTAAGCAGCTTATCCGCCTGACGCAGGCGATTGAAATTATATTAAGGATAGCAGAATGCCATGGAGTTCACCGCCACCAGCAAGTCCGAGCTGATCGAGGACTACATAGTCAAGGAACTGCTTCCCAAGTACCGCGCCGGGGACAGGCTACCATCGGAGCTGGAACTCGCGCATGAGTTCAAAACCTCTCGTCCGACAATCCACAAGATTCTTTCCAATCTGACACGGCAAGGACTTCTGCTGCGCAAGAACGGCATAGGCACCTTCGTGAACGGGCCGAAGTTGAAGAACGACACGGTCATGGTGGTGCTTTCCTCGCCATCCGACACCTTGCCGGGACGGAATCCGTCCTGGTTCAGCAGCCAATATATGCTTGAGGGCATCGGAAGCCGCGCCTCGGAGAGGGGGATCGCCGTCCAGGTCACGCATCTACATCCCGACGAGCGGAGTCATACGGAGACGGTGGAGATTCTCCTCAAGTCACGGGTGAAAGGATATTTCTTCCCGATGCTTGGAGGCTATGCGGGGACAGTCAGGGAGTTGCACGCGCGGGGGGCTGCCTGTGTCGTGCGTTCGCATGCGCCGCTCGACTACTGCCACAGCGTCTACGGGCTTCTCAGGGAAGGAGTCAAGGAGGGGATCAAAGAACTGATCAACTCAGGCTGCCGGCGCATCGCGCATTTCAGTTTGCCGTTGAGGCCATGGAACGCCGCGACATACGAGAGGATTCGCTTTGAGGGATACGAGGAGGCGCTTGCGGAGGCCGGCCTTCCGGTGGAGCGGGAACTGCTTCGTGAATGTGGCGGCTTTCCCCACGACGGATATCAGGAGACGCGCCGAATGCTGGCCGAGGGGGTGCGTCCTGACGCGGTCTTCGGCGGCGTCGACTTCCGCACTCTTGGCATCATGCAGGCGCTTGCGGAGGCCGGTCTGAGAATCCCCGAGGACGTTTCCGTACTGGGCTCCGACAACCTTCAGGACTGTCTTGAGCAGAAACCTGCGCTGTCGACGGTGGAGTATCCCATGAGGAGGATGGGCGAGGCGATGTTCGAGATTTTCCAGGAGGCGGTGGTGAATCCTGGCGGGGAGATCATCAGCCGCGCGCTGAAATGTGAATTCATACGGCGTGGCAGCATGCGGGCGCCGTGATCTGTGTAATTCCAAACAACTGAAGAGAGAGATAAACAATGAGATCGGAGAGGAAATTCACGCTCATCGAGCTTTTGGTCGTGATCGCCATAATCGCGATACTGGCGGCCCTGCTGCTGCCAGCGTTGCGACAGGCGAAAGGGTTGGCGTATCGGGCGCAATGCGCCTCCAACATGGGGCAGCTCTATCTGGCGATGTCCTCGTATTGGAGTGACTTCAACGATTACATCGCTGTGGCGTGGTTGGAGGCGGGCAAGGAACTCGGCGGCGACGGACGGTTTGCGGATATTCTCGCACACTTATAATATGACGGAGGAGGATCTGATGGTTTCCGGCACCATGTTCAGGAGGTTGTTGAGGTGTGTTGCGGTATGCGGCGCGATTGCCGCGGTTAGCGCGGGGGCGGACAGTCCGTCGCGTGCGACAGATGGCGCAGTGGTGCTGCAGGCTAGTTTTGACGGTCCGGTGTCGGATCCCGCCGCCCCCGAGGGACTGCGGGTCACCGTCCAGGGCAAACATGCTGAACCGCGCTCCGCCCGTTCTCTGAAGCTTGTTCCAGGCGTGTCGAGGCAGGCGGTTCAGATATCGCCCGACACAAAAAACGCGTCGAGTCTCCTGTACGACCGGCTGTCCTATGACCTAACCGGATGCGGCTTGGGTGACGAAGGCACCGTCGCCTTCTGGTGCCGTCTGGATTCTCCCGCCGCCGTGGGTGAATTGTTCCGGCTCGACTGGGACGGCGATTGGAGGAAACGTGTCTCGCATGTCTCCTTTTCCGAATGGAACCAACTGTGCGCCGAGCAATTGAACAGCATGGGCGAGGCCGGTAAAACGATCATCCGCGGGAGAGGCGGCGTGGAACTCGGCAAATGGTGGCATCTGGCATATGCGTGGAAAGGAGGGGAAAGGCGGATCTTCATCAATGGTTACGAGGCGAAGTACGAGCGCAACACCTCGGTGCAGACTCCGCTTGAGACACCCCGCTATCTTAGGTTCGCCGGCGCGCTGGGAGTCTCGATCGATGAACTCAAGGTGTTCGATAAGGCGTTGTCGGACAGTGAGGTGCGGATGATCATGTCGTTCGCTCCTCCCGCGGCGACGGCGGTCATCCCTGCCGCGGCGGCCCCCTCCGGCGTGGTGTTCCGCTCCCCCTTGAACGGGCGGCTCGACGCCACGGGGCCGGACGGCGAGATTCCCGGCAACATGGCCGATGTGTCCTTCGTCACGGCGGTCAAGGGCAAAGGAGCGTTGATGATCCGCCATGGTTATGACCGGCGGGCGGTCCTCAATTTTGGTCCGGTCGACGGCCTTCTTGGTTCCGCCGTCACGCTGGGTTTTTTTCTTGTGCCGCGGTGGAGCGGCGACGACGGGGCGGTTCATGGTCTTCTCGCCGCCAAGGGAGACTCCGCGGAGTGGCGTGTGTATAAGAACGGAACCGACAAACTCATTTTCGAGTTGCGGGCGGGCGGCGCGGTGGCCGCGGTCGAGGGCAGTGCCGCGTCTTTCAAAAAAGATCTTCCCCTGTATGTCGAGGCGGCGTATTGTCTTGCCGACAGGAAACTGTCGCTGGGACTGGATGGCAAGGAGGTGGCCTCCGCCCCTCTGCCCGAGGCGTTTCCCGCAGTGGGCGGGGGAAAGGCCTTGCTGGTCGTCGGCGACTTGCCGGGGATGGACAACTACAGCAAGACGCTCGCCGAGGGCGTGATCGACGACATCCGCGTCCACAATCGCCTTTTGCCCTTCAATGAGATAGCCGACGCCGCCAAACACGAGTTGGAGGCGTCCAACGACACGCAGGCGGCGATCCGCTCCGAATCCGTCAAGGTGTTCGAGCGTCCGCTGTGGGATCTGGCCGGCGCCTGCCGGGAGACGTCGCCGACACGGGAGCGCATATGCCTCAACGCCCTGTGGCGTTTCCAGTTGACCGAGACTGACCAGCGGCCGAAACCGGAATCATGGTCGCACTTGGCGGTTCCGGGACGTTACGCCGGACAGGAAAATGGCTGTGCCGACAGCGCGTTCCAGCTTCGGGACGACCAGCTCAAACCCGTTCCCTTCAAAAACGGATCTCTCGTCTGGGGAGGGAAACTGGGGCATGACTTCCGCAACGCATGGTTCGAGCGGAGCTTCAAGGCCGATCCGTCGTGGAAGGACAAAAGCGTGCTCCTGCGCTTCGACGAATTGAGCCCCACGGGAACGGGGGAGGTCTTTTTGAACGGCGAGCGCATCGGCGCTCTTGAGGATGGCGTATCGTATGAATTGGAACTTGATCCGGCCAGACTTCGCATGACGGATGATAATTTTCTGCTTGTCCATGTGAGCGACTCGGGAAACCGCTGGGCGTGGCGCGGCATCAAAGGAGATGTGTGGCTGGAGATCCTGCCGAAGGTCCGGCTGGGGGTGGTGAAAATCGAACCGTCGATCCGTTCGCGGAGGCTGACCGTGAAGGCCGAGGCGATCAACGGCACCAACGGTTCCGTCAAAGCGGTGCTCCGCTGCGCCATCGCCGGCGAGCGGGCTCCAGAGGCCTTCGAGGGGAAGATGGTCGAGATCCCCGCCAACGGCAAGGCCGAGCTTGTCGTCGAGACGTCCTGGAAAACGGCCCGCCTCTGGGACATTAACGATCCGTATCTCTATGCATGCGCGCCTTCGCTTGTCGACGGCGGCGGGGCCGTCATCGATGAGAGGCCGCCTATCACATTTGGCTTTAGGGAGTTCTGGATCGACGGCGCGGACTTCATCCTCAACGGCGTGAAGATCCACCTGCGGTCCGACGACTGGTGGTATGGTCCCTCGTCCGACCTGACATGGTGCCGCCGCTGGGTGAAGGAGATCAAATCCCTGGGATACAACAGCGTGCGCAGTCCGTTTGACTTCAAGGACCACGTCTACGACAACGTTCTCACGGCCTGCGACGAGGCGGGCGTCCTCGTGTTCATCGAGGCGGGCGGCGTGACGGGCGGGAGTTTCGCTACCTGGGGAAATCCTGAGACCAAGGAGCGTGTCGAGCGGCGTATGAGGGGCGTGGTCGAGAGATGGGGCAACCGGCCGTCGATCGTGATGTGGTACCTTTCGACCAACTTCCTCGGCTATGGCTGGGACTACCATCCGCTCAAGATCGCCGACGGGTATCGTCCCACCACCGCCGCCGAGAAGGTCACGGCCTGCGAGGAGGGGGCGGAGATGCTTCGGAAGCTCGACCCTACGCGGATCTTCTTCTTCCAGGCGGGAGGCTGCTTCGGCCCCATCCACACCAGCAACGGCTACTTCGGCTGGTGGCCGCTCGCCGAACAGATGGAATGGCCGGAGGAGTGGAGCCGCAGGCGGCCGAAACCCCTCTTCATGGTCGAGACGAGTTTTCCGTATCAGGAGGATTGGCTCGGAATGGATCTCAGCCACGGCAAGCCGACACCCTACCTCCTCCCCGAGAACGCCGCCCGCTTCCTGGGACAGAAGGCCTACGAATGGGTCGAGGAATCGTCGTTGCCTCTTTTGTCGCCTCCCGCAGGCAAACTGAGTTGGTCGGTCCTCGCCGAGCAGCGGGCGGGAACAAAGGATGCGTGGATGGTGAAGAAAGAGCTGCTTGAGAAGGTGATTCCCGCATGGCGTGGCGCCGACATATCAGGCTTCATCCCCTTCGCCGAGCTGGGCTTCGCCTATTTCCGCAAAGCGAAGGAGAAAAATTATTTCAGCATTTTCGAGCAGCCGGCGAATCCCGTCGAATTCCGCACGCCGGGCTGGAAGTCCGACGTGGTCAGGTGGTCGTATCAAGCTGACGCCGACCCCGACAAGCCGCTAACGCCTGTCGGGATGGCGCTGAAGAAAGTCCTGGCCCCGGCGCTCGTCTTCGTCGCCGGCGAGAAGAAACGGCCAACCTCTCAGGACCATGTCTACGCGCCCGGCCAGCGGGTGGCGAAAAGTATCATGCTGATCAACGACTTTCGCAAAGCGCAGCGTTTTGACCTCACGTGGACCGTCACGGGCCCGAATGGCGAGCAGCTCGCCGGTCCGGAGCGGGAGACTGTCGAGGTCGAGGCCGCTGGGGTCGAGCGTGTCTCCCTTTCCTTCAAGGCCCCCGAGTTGTCGGTTCCGGGGACATGCTCGATCAACATCGAGGTGAGGGAGCCCGCCGGAGTCAGCGCTGATCCCTATGTGATCAAAGTCATTCCCGTGGCGGCTCCGCCGCAAGTCGAGCGGCCCCTCATCGTCCATGACCCCAAAGGGCTTACCTCGGAGGCGCTGGAAAAGCGGGGGATGCGTTACCAGAATCTCGGGGATGTCACATCGATCGGTGAAGCATTGCTTATCGTCGGCCGCGAGGGAATGGACGAGGCGTTTTTCAACGAGGCCCGCCGGATCGGGCTGGCGAAGCGCGTGGCGGATGGCGATGTGGATCTCGTCATCTTCGAGCAGAAGGATTTACGCGCCCTCGGCCTCGCCGTCAACGAGGTCTACTGCCGTGACGTCTTCGCCGCCGGCGACGCTTCCTCACCCCTGCTCGCCGGAGTGACGCCGGAGGACCTCTCGTGGCCGCGGGGTGACGGCACCCTGGCCGAGGCCTATCCGCCTCCCGCGCCCTCGACCGAATCCTCGGTGAGGAGTCCGTTCTGGCATTGGAGCAACCGCAACATGGCGTGCTCGTTCCCCGTCAGGAGACCTTCCGCCGGAGCATGTCGCGTTCATCTTGCCGCCGGCATGGATCTGCTGTACGCGCCGTTGCTGGAGATCGGGGCGGGCAAGGGGCGGATGTTGTTCTGCCAGTACGAGCTGTCGCATCGGATCGGCGTCGATCCGGCGTCGACCCGCCTGTTCGACAACATCATCGCCCATTACGCGAAAAAAGCCGAGCGGCATCTCAAACCCGTCATCCACCTTGGCGGCGACAGTTCCGCCGCGGAGCTTCTACGACGGCTGGGGTTCGATGCCGTGGCGGCGGACAGTCCGGAGAAGCTCGGAGCGGAGTCGACCGTGCTGGTCGACCTGCACGACGCGCAGCTCAGGAAGGCGAAGCCGGCATTGGAGGCGGGCGCCGCCGCCGGCGCCACCGTCCTGCTGGTCAACGCATCCAAAGAGGATCTTGCAGAGGTGTTTGCGCTCAAACCCGTGGAGATCAAAAGGCTGAACGTGTTCAAGACGCTGCCTGCCGGCGAGTCGTGGTGGGGCGCGCTCGGCTCCCGCGACAGATTCTTCCGCTATGGCCACCCGGTGTGCGGCGTCGAGGGCCAGGGTGTGGTTCCGTTGACCGACCCCCCGGTCGCCGCGCGGATCGCGTCGGAGAAGGGAGCGGCGTGCTTCATCCAACTCGACCCGCGGTTGTACGACCCTCTGATGAAGGAGGCGGCCATCCTCGGCAAAACGACGTCGCATCTCTGGGCGCTCGCCATCCAGCAGGATCGGGCGGCGCGGCTGTGGTGCGACGCGCTGGCCGCGGCGGGCTGCCAGCCGTCCGATGAACTGGCGCGGCGCCTCGAGCAGCCCTTGCTTGAGTGGCGGCAGGATCTGACGGGCGAGTGGCGGTTCGCCGTCGATCCCGAAGAGAAGGGCGATGGCGAGAAATGGTTCACCGCCGATTTCGACGACTCGGCGTGGCGGACGCTGACGGTGTCCGGCTACTGGGAGGAGCAAGGGATCCGTCAGGTCAACCCCACGCATCCCAGTGACCCGAAATGGCACAAAGACTACGACGGACTGGCGTGGTACCGGAAGACCTTCCGCGTCGCTCCTGATCTGATCGGGAAAGAGCTTTTCTTCTCGGCTCCGAAGGGCATTGACGACTTTGACACCGTCTACGTCAACGGCGTCGAGATCGGTCGTACGGACAAGGAGACGCCGGGCTGGTGGTCGGCTCCTCGGCTGTATCCCCTCCCCGCCGAACTGGTCAAAACAGGGAAAGCCGTTGTGACGGTGAGGGTCTTCGACGACAAGGGCAACGGCGGTATTCCCTCCGACACAGTCGAGCTGCGGACCAAGCCCGTGGCGCATTCGCCATTCCCCTACTTCGAGCAAGTCATGCCGGAGTACGACACCGAGACGCACATCCGATGGTAGCGAGAGCCCCTACATCGCTATTTCGATGACGGTTGGGCTGGCGGCGGGACGGTGAAGGCGACGTATGGCTTGTGGCCGAGCTTGCCCTCGACGACGACGGCACAGCGGTCGGTCACTGTTTCGGGCAGCGCCTCGAAGTCGTCCTGCGTCGCGATGAACAGCGCGGTTCCCGGCTGACGGTCGGCGATCTCCTCCGGCTGGCCTGAGATGAATTCAGGAGCTACGGCGGCATCCACATTGATCAGATATTTGATGGTGTCGCCGTCGGGATCGATTTTCCAGAACACCAATGCTCTGCCTTGCCCGCGCGCGGCCTCGGCCTTCGTCACGAACGGCTTCGACCTCTCGGTGGCGAGCTCGGTCGGCTCGATGACGAACAGGTGGATGACGGCGAAGGTGGCGGCACCCGCGGCAAGGGCCAGCAGTTCCCGGTCAACACGCCCCTTAAAGCGCAACAGAATGAATGCGAAGCACATTCCCATGATCGCGAACAAGACGGAGGGCAGAATGAGCGGCGTCTTCTCGTCAGGGAACTGCCAGCGCATGATGAGATACACCAGCAGGGGGCAGAAGACGCAGATGAACGGTGCTGCCGCCAGGAGCCAGGTGACGAGTTTCCTGAGGAAGTCGGTAAGTTTGGAGCCGGACTCGTCGATGAACAGGAACGCCCCCAGCAAGGCGGCGGCGGGAACCAGCGGAATGATGTAGCGCATCTGCTTCATGCCGGGGACGCTCAGCCCCACCAGCACGATGACGAACCAGCCGGCGAGCAGACGCATGAGACGTCCCGCAGGCGTGGCGGCTCGCAGTGCGCCGGACCACCATCCCAGCGCCAGCGAAATGACCGCCAGCGGGAAGGCCAGCGCATGCCACCACATCCCGTTCACCACATAGAAGTAGAGAGGCTTCGCCTTGAAACCGGAGCCCTTCCGCGCAATTCTGCCGAGCACTTGGGCGTCAAGGACCGCGAGAAGCGACTCGTTGCCTCCGGAGCTTATGCGCGTCACAATTGCCACACCCAGCGCGCACACAACGAGCACACCTCCTGAGACCAGTGAGGAGACGATGAGCTTTCTCCACTCTCTTTCCATGAGATAGAAGACGAACACGACGGCGGCCGGCACCACCACGCCGATCGGCCCGCGGAAGGCGAATCCCGCCACCAGCAAAACGGGAAGCGGCAGGAGGAGCGTCCAGCCGCCGACCCTTTGACTCACGAGGACAAGGTAGAAGCAGCACGCTGCGATCGCCGCGATGAACATGTCGGGCGTCGGTGAGCGGGCGTCGTACATGAAGCCGTAGGTCATCAGGCACAGCAGCACCCCGCAGATGCCGAGTTTTCTGGAGACTTCCAAGCCGATGAGATAGGTGAGGACGAGGCACAGCGCCGACGCCACCGCGCTGGGCAGGACGGCCGACAGGAAGTTGATCCCCCCAAAGGCCTTCGCGCACAGCACGCTGAGGACGACCTGCGTCGAGTAGTAGTCGGGATAGGGAGTGCCGTAGAGCGTGGGATGCAAGCCTACCGTTCCGCTCGCCAGCATCTCCTTCATGAACAAACCGTAGCGGGCGTGGATTCTGATGAATTCACGGTCCCACAGGCCGAGCGTGAAAAGAGCCACCCCGGCGGCGAATATCGCCAGGCAGGGAGCGAGCGTGCTCACGCGTTGTCGGGTGGACGTGGACAAAACGAAATTACTCCAACGCTTTTTTGACGGCGTCGACCGTGGCGTGGATCACCTTGGGCGCGTTGCGGTGCGTTCCCTTGATGCCCTGCGCCCCGAGCTTGTCCATATGGTAGTTCACGACGGCGTCGGGATCCTTCAGGAGATTGCCGGTGAGGATGCCGACAACCTGGGCGTGGGGGTCGATCACGCCCGCCTTGACCAGTTTGCGGGCTCCGGCGACCACGCAGCACGACGCGGGCTCCGCGCCGATGCCGGCGGCGTCGACCATCGCCTTGGCGTCCATGATCTCCTGGTCGGTGGCCTGTTCGACCACGCCCTTGCTCCATTCGATGCCGCGGAGCGCCTTCTCCCACGAGACCGGATTGCCGATCTTGATCGCCGTGGCGATCGTCTCGGGATGCTTCTGGGCCTTGAAGGGCGTCTTGTTGACCCACATCTCATAAAGCGGGTTGGCGCCGGCGGCCTGCACGACGGCGATCCGTGGTATTTTGGTGATGATGCCCAACTCGTGGAGTTCCATCAGCCCCTTGCTGATCGCCGAGTTGTTGCCGAGGTTGCCGCCGGGGACCACGATCCAGTCGGGGACCTGCCAGTCGAGCTGCTGCAAGGTCTCGAACAGGATGGCCTTCTGCCCTTCGATGCGGAACGGGTTGATGGAGTTGAGCAGATAGACGTTCAACTCGCGGCAGACGTCCTGGACGAGGGACATGGCGTCATCGAAGTTTCCCTCGATCTGGAGCGTGATGCCGCCATAGGCGAGCGCCTGGGCCAGCTTGCCGAAGGCGATTTTGCCGGACGGGATGAAGATGACCGACTTGAAGCCGACGGCGGCGGCGTAGGCCGCCATGCTGGCGCTGGTGTTGCCGGTGCTGGCGCAGGCGACGATCTTGGATCCGAGCATATTTGCGGCGGTCGCGCCGCAGGTCATCCCACGGTCCTTGAAGCTCCCGGTCGGGTTCTCCCCCTCGTGCTTCAGCAGCATGCGCGCAAGTCCGGCGTACCCGCCGGCGCATCCGGCGGGATACAGGCGGGTGTTCCCCTCCTGCTTGGTGACGATCTTCTCGTCCGCCACGTCGAGGATCAGCTCGCGGTAGCGCCAGACGCCTGAGGATTCCACGCCGCGCTTCAGGCCCCAGCGCGCCTCCCACTTCGCCCGCAGCGCGGCGCCGTCGAGTTTTGAAAGGTCGCGTTTGACGTCCAGCAGACCGCCGCAGTCGCAGGTATAACGGATTTGAAGAGGGTCGTGCGTTTTCGCGCATTTCAGACATTCAAGCCAAAGATTCCCGCTCATGGTCGCTCCAATCATACAGGTGTTGAGCTTAGTCGGCCGTGACGACCGAAACGTTGGTTTCGGTGTTCAGTGTTCGGTGTTCAGGTTTGAGTGTTGTGCGGAACACCGGTTTCCCGAATACCGAATACCCCCCAATTGAACTCCCGCATCGCCAGAGGGCGGCTCCGGTGAAAAGATGAACTTACCTCAATCCGGCGGAAAGTTCTACCAAGGAGGGCGCATAATTTTCAAGCTACTATATATTTGTCTACGCCAATGGGCGCACACGAGTATCGCGACGCGAAAAGAGAGCGTGGATACGGTCATAACCGCGGCCGCCGCCGCCAAACACAAAATCAGAAGTTGAAGAAGAGGAGTTGGGTATGAGGGTTTCCTTATTGCTCACGACGGTCGCATGTCTCGTCTCTGTTTTCTCGGCCACTTCGAGAGGTGCGGAGGCTGCCGCGAAGAAGGTTGATCTGTGGAGTCGGGCGATGGTGCCGTCCGCGCAGATCGTCATGTCGATTGATGTCGCGCAATGTCGTGAAAGCCCAATCGGCAAAGCGCTGTATAGCCATAGCGAGCGGAGCGCCCCGCCGGAACAGAAACAGCAGATGGAGCAGTTCCAAAAGCAGTGCGAGCAGATCTTGTCCGCCACGACCGGTCTGGCGACGGAAGACATCATCGAATGCAGGATATCCGTGCGGATGGGCAAGTTCGAAGAATTGAAAAAGCTCGATGGCGTTCCTCCCGAAGGATTGCCGGTCGATTTGATCGATGGCGTCGCCATGCTGAGGCTTGCGAAGCCCGTCACGCTGGCGCAGCTGGAGAAGCTGGCGAACGAGATGCGCAAACCGATGACGGATATTCCCGGTGCCCCGCAGGAGTTGCAGAGCGGCGTGGTCGAGCGGCAGACGCACAAGGGACATGAGTTTCTTTGCGTGAAGATGAAAAACAACGCGGCGGTCGACTCCCAGCCCGCCCCCGTGCTTGGAATAAGTGTGGCGGAGGAGGGGAAAGCCGTTCTGGTGTGCTCGTCCAATTCATTGAAGACGGCTCTTGATCGAATTGACGCGGGCACGCCTTCCGCGCTCGAGCCTGGCGTTGGAGAACTGTTGGCGTCGTTCTCGGACGGTCCACGGAAAGCCCGCATGGCGTTTGGCATACCGGAAGGGTTGATCCCGCCGGCGGATCCTAACGAAGCGGCTGGTGCCGGCATGTCGCCGATGGCGGTCGCCGGGCAGAAAATCCGTGACATCAAATCCGTCGGAGTCGAGGCGACGTTTTCAGAGGCGCTTGATCTGAAGGTCATCGCCCGTTTCTCCAATCCGGAAGCGGCGTCAATCATCAGCATGATGACGCAGAATATGATCGCCGTCGGCAAAGCCGGCATGGCCATGAACTCGCCGGGGGGGACAACTCCCGCGATGCTCGACAAATTGACCGTGGCGGTGAGTCCGGACGCCCCCAAGCAGGTGGTGCTCACCACTCAAATCACGGTGCAGGACATTAAGGACATCGAGGAGCGCATGGCGAAGGAGACCGCTGGTCGCCAAAACGTCTCTCAGCAGATGGGTGGCACCGATGGGGATGCGGAAGGCGATGACGACGACGACGACGACGACGCTCCTGTCGAAAAAGAAGGCAAGGCGGACGCCGCCGATGCCGCAGCGAAGTAATCCTTAGTTGCTTAGGAAATTCAATGTGGCAACCCCTCCCTCACAGTCGGGGCTCGGTTCACAACGTCCGAACAGAGCACGAGCATGAGCGAGTGGTTGCAGCCGCGGCCGTACGGCCGCCTAAAATGCCTGTGAAGGCCTCGCCTCGCGCAGGGCCTTCAGCATCTGGCCGGCGTTCTGGAAGCGTTTATCAGGATCGGCGGCGGTGGCCGTGTCGATTATGGCGGCGATTCTGCTGGGAAGCGGGATGCCGCGCGCTCCGACGGGAATGAGTTTGTTGCGCATGATGACGCCGAGCGGGTCGGCTCCTTGAGCGAAGTCGAGTGGTGTCGCGTCGGTGAGCATCTTGTAAAGGGTGGCACCCATTGACCAGACATCGCAGGAGGGCTTCGACATTCTGAAGTCCAAAAGCTGCTCGCGGGGCATATAGGGCAATGTTCCGCCGACGACGCCGGTGAGCGTGAAGCCGCTGAAGCCGGCGCGCTCGAAGCTCTTCGACAGTCCAAAGTCCGCCAATTTGGCGATGACGCCTCCCACCGACTTTGTAAGGAGGATGTTGCCGGGATTGATGTCCCGGTGCACATATCCTCTGGCATGGGCGTAGGCGAGCCCTTCAAGCGCGTCGAGGACAAGGGGGAGCGCCTCGTCCACCGTCAGTCTTCCCCCCTTCCGTTTGAGAAGGTGCCCCACCGACTCCGAGTCGCAGTACTCCATGGCGAAATAAAAGCCGCCACCCGTGGATCCGGCCTCGAGCAGGGAGACGATGTTCCGGTGCGACAGTTTCGAGAGGATCTTAATCTCCCGCATGAAGTAAACCTTCAGTTTTTCGTCGTAGACCGCTTTCGCCAGCATGATCTTCAAGGCGATCTGGAGATCGTCCTTGACGCGCCTCGCAAGGTAGACCATTCCGCTGGCTCCCGCGCCGATCTGGCGGATGATTTGAAAGCCGGGGACGGCGTCCTGCTGGTTGTCAGGGACGAGTCCGGCCTGCAGCATGAGCGACGTGAGCGCGCCGATCGGAGTGGTGTTAGAGGGGTCGATTAAGACGGTGCGTTGGGGATACTCAAGGCTGAAGGCGAAAACGGTGCGCCCCGCCTTGATCTTGTCGCCGTCCTTGAGGTCGACCTGCGGGAACTGGTACTTCGCCTGCGCCTCGGCGGGAGTCTCGTTGTCGGCGCGGCCACCATAGCGGGTGCCGTTGACGAACGTTCCGTTCATGCTTCCCAGGTCGCGCACCCGGACCTCCGGGGGGTGCGCCTCGATGATGAAATGGTAGCGCGAGACCGCCTCGTCATCCTCGGGAAGCTGGAACGTGCAGTCATGGTCCCGCCCCACGACGCACACGCCATACTGCTCGAAGACGATCCGCCGCCCCGCGCCAGGACCTTCCACCACCTCGATGATAGCTTTAATGCCCGCCATACGCCTCTTGATTTCAGTGAATTTGAATTATATCATGTTGAGCTGCAAGCAATTTTGATAGGAATAAGCAATTATTGCGAAATCCTGTCCCGTCATTCCGTATACTTTGTAGAAAACGCACTAAAAAGCAAGGAGCGGATATGAAATCAAGAATTGTCAGGTTGATGGGGGCGGTTGTACTGCTATCTGGAGTTGCCTTGTGCATGCATGGGCAGGGTGATGCGCAACCGACGGTTTCCGGCCCCAAGGGGGCGACCGTCACTCATGAGGGCACTGTCACCAAGACCGGCGAGGGACAGTGGGAGAACAGCGGCACGACCACTGGTCCGGGCGGAAAGACCTTGACCAACCAGGGAACGACGACGCGGGATGGCAGCACGGTGACCCATGAGGGGGAAGTCACCAATGCCGCCGGCGAGGTCGTGCGGACGCGGGAGGGGACGTGGGCGAAGGACGGCGCCACGGTGACGCATGACGCCACAGTGACCAACACGAAAACCGGCGCAACCAGAACGGTCGACGCCAGCTACACCAAAGACGGCAACGCCGTCGAGTACGACAAGACATACACCACAAAGGACGGCAAGACGGTCACCAGCGAGGGTACCATCACGAAGGACGGCAACACCTGGACAAAGGACGGCACCGACACCGGTCCCAATGGTAAGACGCTCACCGACGAGGGAACCCTGACCAAGAACGGAAGCACCCTCACCGGAGATTCGAAACTGACCGACTCAAATGGCAAGACCGTCCGTGAGAAAGATCTCACCAGCGCGAAGGACGGCTCCACCAGAACGACGGATGTCACCACAAAATGGGCCGGAGGAGCGGAGGCGGATAGACATACCACGACTACCTTGAATGGTGACCACACTGCCACCCGTGACACCACCGTGAGCGGAAAACGTGGCGGTGGAGACAAGTGGGACTTGTTCGGCGACGGATTTAAAAACAGTCAGGCAAAAGCCGGAGCTCAAAAGACCAGAACGGGAAAGGCGGGCAGAGGAAGTGGCGCAGGTGGACATGGCGGCAGAGGGAGATAAAAGCAGGTCAGCGGTCAGTGGTGACTAACTTGATGCTAAGAAATTCAATGTGGGGGTAGGCACGGGCTTCTTCACCCACGGCGCAAGGCCGTGGGGCCGAAGAGGTGGTGAAGAGGGCGTTGAGGTAGCTTGTGATCGTCTTCACCCATGGGAAAAGCCCATGGGGGCTGCGGGAAAGATCCCCACGGGCTTGTCCCGTGGGTGAATCAAATCAGACGGATCATCATGGCATCAACTAGTTCCCCACCCCTACGACCTTGCGTCGTGGGTGAGCGAGCTTGTTAAGTCGCGGCCGCAACGACCGCCTTCTATTTACATCCCTTGCGGGGATTATAGAGCAAATCCGTGATGGCGTGATTTGGTCATTGGTCAGAAGAGGGAATGAGGGAAAATACGGCAATCCACACGCCTGCCGCGATGACTAATGACCTTGGCCAGGAGCCGATTTCCTTACGGCTTCTTTTCGCCGAACAGGGTCAACGTTTCCTCGCCCACGGAGAGCAGTTCGGTGAGAATGGAGGAATTGGGGAGTTCCTTCTTCAGTTCCTTCGCCTTTTCCACGACCGTCCTGAGTTTTACGGCCGCGGCACCCGAGGCCATCTTTTCCATCCGTGAGGCGTTGCGCAGGGAGTTGGAGGCGGTCATCAATAGAAGGCTGAGGAACTTGTACCACTCGGGATCGTTCTGGGCCACGGCCTCACCCATGACACCCACGGCAAAATATTTGTCCTTTTTGAGCGGAAGGAGAAACTTGCCTTCGAAGTTGTGCGTGGTCATGGGGCTGTCCAGGCGCTGCGCTTTAGTTGAGAGGAATTCTGTGATCTCAGCTTGTTCGAAGTTTGAGGCGCAGAGAGATACCCATTTGTCTCCGTCATCTGGTTTCGCCACGATGAAGCCCTTGTTGGTTTCCACGAAATCCGTCAAGGCCTTGAGCACCGTCTGGAGAAAATCTTTGTCTTCGAAACCCGAGCTATACTGGATTCTGCTCATGCTTTTCACCAGCAGCTCAAGCCAGTGCTTTTTATCTGAGACGCGGCGCTCGAGGGACCATTTGGCCGTGAGAGAGAGGGCGAGCTGGAAGATCTCCTCGGTATGGAACGGCTTTTTGATGTAGAGAAGCTTTTCGGGAACGCCGACGGCCTCGGCGATGGCGCGTTGGTCATGGTCGGCGTAGGCGGTCATGATGACGATTTCGATGTCCTTGTCCACCTCGCGGATCTTCTTGGCGGTCTCAAGGCCGTCCCAGCCGGGCGGCATACGCATGTCGAGGAATATAATGGCGTAGGGGGATTTCTGCTCAAGCGACTTCTTGACGAGTTCGAAGCCTTCCTCGCCCTGACCAGCGGTGTCGACAAGGTAGCCCTCTTCGCCTGGCTTCTCCTCCTCCACCGGTTCCTCGGCCTGTTTGCCGAGAAGGCGGCTGCGCATCTGCTGGACGAGGGACGAGGTCTCGTTGCGCTTGTTGGCGTTCTTCAGAAGCTTGCCCAACTGCTCGCGCAGATCTTTCTGGTCGTCGACGATCAGGACTTTTTTGTTGATATTCATAGGCTTCGAATATGAAGGTGTTGTGTCATCACGGGAAACAACTGCTACTATACCACCATGCCACGGAAAAAACCAGTAAATAGAGCCCTTCCTAAAAGTATTTCGAGGGGCGACGCTCCAAACCGCTGGCAAACACAAGGCGTGCGGACCTCACGTTCTACCTGAAGCCACCGCCACCCTTGACGTCGTGTGGATTCTCCCGTATCTTTGAATATAAAGTTGCGGCAACAGTGTAGTTCTTGAAACTCGTGCAAAAAGGAGGATGCGTATGAGAGGCTCGACGAAGAGGACGCTGACGCCGCGGTTCGCCGCGGGAGTGCTGGGTGCGGTGCTGCTGACGCAATTTGCCGCGGCCTGTCTGGGAACCGGCCTGAGCGCGCCGGTTGTCGAGGCCGTCTATGGTGGGCGGATCAACTGGATCGACGTCATTGCGACGGGGGCCACTACCTCGCGGGTCTTCATATCGACGGAGAGCGCCAACTCGATGTTTTACGCCGACGTCACGCATTCAGGCGGCTCGGCCACTTTCGGGAAATTCCAGGTGCTGCCTGATTTCGACGCCTCCCACAACTACGGGTCGGGCATCAACCGCTTCTCGGCCGACACGGGCTCCGGCTACGTCTTCATCATCGCCAACAATTTCCTCTACTCCTGCTCGACGGCGGCCAGTTCGACCACGTCGATCGCCGGACCGGGTGTCGATGATGTCCTGGTCTACAACGGGAGATTGCTCTACCTCTCGGGCAACCAACTGCACTTCGGCGTCATTGCGTCGACCGGGGTGTTCACCGAGGACGCCGCAAGCCCCGTCGTCTTCAGCGCGTCGGCGCCGCCGGCGAACCGGCTCATCGTCAACCCGTTGAACACGCGTGTCTACATCTTCGACGACGGCGCGCCGCCCGCGATCTACAAATCCTCCGACGCCTACAGCGTCCTGAGCGCCGCCACGACGTTCACCTCCGTGCCGACCTCGGGACTCACCGGCGGGATCAACCTGCGCACCTTCGGCATCGGCCCCGACGGCAGGGTGTTCTGCGGCGGACAGTACGACGTCGAGCCCAGCCACGGGAAATACATCGCCTACACGGATGACGACGGGACGACGTGGTCAGCATTCTACACGGGCGTCGGCGGCACCTATGGCTCGAACATCGCCACTGCGGGCACCTCTGCCTCGTACCAGGTCTACTGTGGTGCGGGGCTCAGCAACAACAAGGGCGTCGCTGGCAGCTGGACGGGCATGCCGCCTCCCGCGGGCTCCGACGACAGCCACCTGAACGACGGGGCCACCGCGGTCGACCCCCTCAATGGTTATGTCATCTACGTCACCACCGATCTCGGTATCGGGGCGTCCATCGACGGCGGCATCAACTTCAAGGACATCGTGGACGGCATCGAGGCGGTCCAGGTGCACGACTTCGACATGAACGCCGCCAAGACGATCGGATGGACCGCATCGAAGTGCGGCATCAGACGCGTCAGCGGGTATGGAACAGCTCCTGTGTGGACCTCCTCATTCCCGAACGACGACGGCTCTCCCTACTACTCAGTGGCTATGGACAAGAACGACGCCACCGGCAACACCGCCTACGCCGCCAACCTTAGGCTCTACAAGTCCACCACCGGCGGTAGCTCATGGAACCGTCTGTTCACCGTCGAGGACTATCCCTCGCTGTTCGACTTCTGGAGCTATATCCCCGCGATCGCTGTTTCGCCGAGCAACCCTGACGTCGTCATATTCGGCGTGAACTCGCCGACCCGCGGCAGTTTCCGCGGCGCCATCTACTACTCCACCAACGCCACGGCGTCGTCGCCGACGTGGACCAAGCTTGACACCGGCGTATACAACACCGAGGTCAAGGATCTGCTGTGGGTCGCTGGCGCCACCGGAACGGACACCATCTACGTCGGCTGCGAATACGTCAGCGACGGCACCAATTCCTCCTATGGCGTGAAGGTGATCACCTACAGCGGCGGAATCTTCACCTACGACAACGACATGTACTCGAATCCGACCTCGACCATGCCCAGCACGCTCATCACCAATTTCGGCGCCGACGACCTCGCCATCGATGCGTCGACCGGGAATGTCTACGCGGTCGGCTTCAACAATCCCGACGAGCCCCGCGTGTATATGCGCACCGCCGGGACGACCACTTGGGGCATGCTTGCCACCGCGGGATTGCCGACCTCGCTCACCACGCTGCGCGCCGCCATCACCGTCGGTGAGCCCTCCACCGGCTTCTTCGCGCCTTACGTCGCTTTGATGGAGAAGATCTACGTGCTCGGGACGGGCGGGTGGAGCGTTGCATACAGCTATCCCGTCGGCACCGAGATCAATGTCCTCTACTGGGACGAGATGATGGTCGGCACCAGTACGGGACTGTATTCCCAGAAAGCGCAGGAAAGCTCCCTGTCGCCCAAGGAGGGCACCGTCGGCACCACGCTTGTCGTTTCCGGTTCGGGCTTCGGCACGAAGAAGCCCACCGTCAAGATCGGCAAGAAGGCCCTCAAGGTTGACGTCTATGCTGACACGCAGATCGATGGCACCGTCAAAACCCCGATGTCACCCGGAAGCTATGACGTGGTGGTCACGCCGAAGACGAAGGGAGTGACCCCCATCACCATCGCCGACAAGTTCGAGATGAAGAATCCGTTGCCGGGGAAGGCGACCCCCTCGACCGGCGTGGCGGAGACGAGTGTCACGCTCAGCGGCTCATGGTTCACGACGAAACCGAAGGTCTCCCTGGTCTCGCCGTCGAAGACTTACAAGTGCAAGGTCAGTTCGCCGACGATGGATCCGCCAACCGGCGCAAGCTCCGTGACATTCGTGGTGCCGAAGAAGACCCCTGCCGGAGTGTATGACATCAAGGTCGACGTTTCGTCGGTCGGTTCTGGCACCCTCGTGGGCGGATTCACCGTGGAGTGAATCCCCCCCCAGTTGTCTGTCCCCAACCCCTCCCACCTCAGGGAGGGGTTTCGTTTTAGGGAAGCTGCCTGAACGCCGTCTTTATATCCTCGTTCGCACAGTTGGCGAGGATGAAGGGGATGTTGGGAAGGCGGGGGGTGGCGCCGGCGAGCCGCTCGAAGTTGGACGCGTAGATTTTTCCGAGGGCTGGCTCGTCCAGCTTGATACCTTTTCCCGAGAAGACCGCCTCGTCCGTCTCGAGGAATGTCCGCATGTCGTGCGCCTTCCGCAGGCAGTAGCCGACATGTCCTCCGGGATCGCTTTCCGTCAGTCTGCCGGCCGTATTGTCGGTGCCGAAAATGATGCGGTCGGCCCATTTGGTGAAGAAGTCCCGCCACTCGTCTGGCCGTTTCGTGAAGTTGTGGAACATCTCCATGCCGGGGGTGATGTCGAACGACACGTTCGGCCACCGTTCGAGGAAGCGGTCGGCACGGTCGACGTCCGCCGACAGGAAGAAGAAATGGGCGAAGATGACCCTCAGGCCGGGGAATTTGCGCAGCACGCCCTCGGCCTCGCGGTACAACTCCTCTTTGGGCAGGAAGGTGCTGTCGCCCCAGAACCAGCCATAGGATTTCGCCCACTCGGAAACCTTCGAGGCGTCCCAAAACTCCTCGGGGTCGGCGACGTGCGATATCACCGGGATTTGGTTTGCCTCGAGATAGCGGTAGAAGGGATCGTAGAACGGCGAGTCGAGGGGGATGCCGACTTTCTTGCGGGCGTCCGGTTTGCCCTCGAGCATCTTGAAGCCATCGGCTCCCGCCTCCATGAACTCCCGCGCCTGCCGCGCCAGCGACTCGCCGTCTTGGAAGACGCCGGGGCGGCTGTAGTCGACGCCGGTGAATACATATATCTGTCCGGGCTTCAAGGCTTTAAGGTAGAGCGACGCCCAGTTGACGTTCACGGTGCTGTAATTGCTGCAGCCGACGGGGCAGCAGGCCATGCTCGCCGCGGCGAACCCGGACTCCTGCCTGATCCGCTCGACGGCGTCGATCTCGTCGATCGTGTCGTAGATGTGCACGTGGGCGTCGATGATGTGCCTGTGACCGAGTGCGTCGCTCATGATAGCACCTTGAGGTTGTTTTCTTTAAAGCTGTAATAGCCGCCGTCCCCTACGATGATGTGGTCGAGGATGCGCACGTCGAAATGCCGGCAGGCGTCGGTGATCGTTCGGGTCAAGGTGAGGTCGTCGTCTGACGGCTTGTGGTCGCCGCTAGGGTGGTTGTGGGCGAGGACGAGGGCGGAGGCGTTCGACTCCAAAGCCTTGCGCACGATCTTGCGCGGATAGACGGCGGCCTGGTCGACGGTCCCCTCGGCGCTCGTCTCGATGTCAAGCACTTTGAGCAGCTTGTTCTTGGCGGTCAGGTAGATGACGATGAACAGCTCGTCGCGGCGGCCCGAGAGCTTCTCCCGCACAAAGTCGTGGACGGCCGCCGGGGTGGAAAGCGAGCGGGCGGCGAGCAGTCCCTGTGTCTGATGCTTCAGGTGGAGTTCCCGGACCAGGCGGATGAGCGTCGGCGTCACCTCGCCGATCCCGGGCACGGTCCGCAGTTCGGAGGGGTCGGCGTCGAGCACGGCGGCGATCGAGCCAAACCGCTCCAGTAGCGTCTTCGCCACCGGTTTCACGTCGCGGCGCGGGATTGAGAAGGTCAGCAGCAGTTCGAGCAACTCATGGGGAGCGAGAGCGTCCCCGCCGCATTCCAGGAACCGCCGCCTCAGCCGTTCCCGGTGTCCGTCGTTGGGGTTCCGCATTCCGCAACTCGTCTTGTTCTCGAGGCTCATGTGGGTTTACCTTTTCGCATGAGTCAGATGTCCTTCAGCAGGGCTTTGGCTTTTTCCTCTTTGGCTTTTTCTTTGGGGTCGACGACTCTCGCGTCGTCACGCAATTTTGTATATTTCAGGAGATTCGCCTCGGCGTATTTCTTCAGCTCTTTCGAGTAATAGGAGGATTGCAGCATTTGGACGTTTTCCGTATTCACGGGGACGCATTTCTCAAGCTGGGCGAAGATGTCGTCGACGATCTGATTGTTTAAACGGGAGCCCGCGCCGGTCAGGGTGTTGGCGGTCGTGCCATCGATGCCACTATCCGTCGGGCCGATCTCGTTCGCCGCCCGCGCCCTCTTCATCCTCTCGTTCAGAATCTTCGTCATCTCGGCGCCGATGTCGCCGAAGACGACCCGCGCGACACCTGCGTCGTTCTCGAACTCGAACACGACATAATTCACCTGAAGTCCGGAAAGATTGATCTCCTTGCTCTCCAGTCTTTTGGCGTAGAGTTTCGGGTTGCCGTATTTCATCCGCATGGCGCGGAGCGTCGTCAAATAGTCCACCTGCTTGTCATAGACGATGGTCAACCCCATGAGCTTGCTGTCGACAAAATAATACGTGAACGTCTTGCTTTCCTTCTGCCCTTCGATGTGCCCGTTGATGGGAGCCGAGACGCAGATGCCGGACAGCTTCTTCACCTCCATCTTGGCCGACTTGTCGTCCAAAGAGGCCAACGTTTTGGCGATCATCGAATTGAAGTCGGCGGGAGAATACACGAATTTCGTGTTGTTGACGAAATTTGTGTTGTAGTCGACGGCCTGGAAGGTGGGCAGCTCGGCGAGCGCGGCGGTGGTCAGCACGTCGACGCCCCACGGGATTTTTCCGAATCCTTTGAGCGGGGGAACATCCTTGTCGTAATTCTGAAGCAGATTCTTTAGGGAGGCGTATTTCGGATCGCGAAAGATGTTTTGATCTATCACCCTTGCGTCTTTCTTGTCTATCGCCGTCTTGTCTTTTCCGTCGCCGTCATTCACGTTGATGTCGGTTTTGCCCTTGCCCTGATTGAGGATATCCGCTAAATCGTTTTTGCTGTACCCTTTGCCGAGAAGATATTTCTCCGCGCCCTTGTTGCCTCGTTTAAACGACTCGATGACAATGGCTTTTCCCGCCTCTTCGTTCTTCTCGACCAGCTGTCCCTCGCACAACAACTTCCCCGACAACAGCATCGCGTCGGTGTTGCCTGATTCCACCGCTTTGAGAAGCCAATCCTCTCCTTTGGAGACCGACTGCTCGTTATAGGAGGTGCCAAAAAGAAACACCAGCGCGATGAGATATTGCGAACGGCCATCCCCCTTGATCGCCTTTTGCCTCACGGCGCCGAAGTCCTCCTCGGCGACGACATCCTTGTCAGACAACTCCTCGTCGTACGCCTTCACATGGCATGCGACAAGCATGGCGGATAGGCACAGGATGGACAGGAACATTTTCTTCATACGCCCCTCCAAAAGCAAAGTTGAAAGTGGAACTTGGAAGCCAACAAAAATAGGCAGATTTTGTTTGTATTCAAGCCACAACGGCGAATCAATCACTATCCTGCGCGGGGTCTTTGCGATCTCATGCGGGAAAAACGGTTTTTTCGGGCTACTGTATGCTATGTGCGTGAGATACTAACTTTTGAAGCATACGCGGTCATATAAGGAGACGAGGGACATGGATGCGAAGACATTGGTCGAGAGGAACGGGAAGTACACCTTGGTTGACGGTTCGACCGGGTTCTCGATAGGGTTTGGCGGAATGCGCTTCGAGGAGGCCGATCTGGAGGCGCTCCACGGAAAACTCAACGCAGCCCATGTGGAGATGGGAAAGATCGAGGCGGGCGAGATCAAGAATCCTGACGAAAACCGGAAGGTGACGCATTTCACGGATCGGGCGGCGTATCAAGGCGAGCAGCTGTTTCAGGACGTCGAGCAGTTTGTCGAGGCGGTGAGGAGCGGCGCGGTGGTGGGCTCGACTGGCAAGAAGATCGAGTCGGTGATAATCAACGGGATCGGCGGTTCGGCCCTCGGTCCGCAGCTTGTCCAGTTCGCCCTGAACGGACCCTACTGGAACGAACTGCCCCGCAAGGGGCGTTCGGGCTATCCCAAAATCTATTTCGTCGACAACACGGATTCGGCCGGCGTGGTGGACGTGCTTGGAGCCGTCTCTCTCGAAAAGACGCTGGTGGTGAGCATCTCGAAGTCGGGTGGCACCCAGGAGACGAAGAACAATCAGATCGCCTTCGCCAAAGCCTACGACAACAATGGCCTGAAATTCGTCCAGCACGCGTGCGCGATCACCATGGTGGGAAGCGAGCTCGATCGGCAGGCGAAGTCGGAGGGATGGCTGAAAATCTTCCCGATGGCGGAGTCGATTGGCGGGCGCACCAGCGTGACCAGCGTGGTGGGGCACCTGCCCGCCGCCCTCGCGGGGATCAACTTCAAGGCGCTGCTCGAGGGGGCCTGCGCCATGGATGTGTGGACGCGCGAAGCCGATTTCCGGAAGAACCCCGCCTCCATGCTCGCCGCCATGTGGCACATCGCCGGCAATGGCAAGGGTGACCGGAACATGGTCATCGTGCCCTATTCCGACCGCTTTGTGCTCCTTTCGAAATACATGCAGCAGCTGGTGATGGAAAGCATTGGAAAAGAGAAGGATCTTGACGGCAAGGTCGTCCACCAGGGGTTGAACGTCTTCGGGAACAAAGGGGGCACCGACGCCCATGCCTACATACAGCAGTTGAACGACGGGCGCGACGACTTCTTCGTGACGTTCATCGAGGTGCTGAAGGATGCCGCGACGATCCCGATCGGCGCGGGGGTGACGATGGGTGACTACCTGCACGGGTTTATGGCGGGGCTCTCGAGCGCGCTGACGTCGCGGGGGCGCCAAGTGATCCAGCTCCAGATCAAGGAGGTGTCGCCGGCGAATCTTGGCGCGTTGATCGCCCTGTACGAGCGGGCCGTCGCCATCTACGCTGAGCTTATTCATATCAACGCTTTCCACCAACCGGGCGTGCAGGCCTACAAGCTGGCCAGCAAGGACGTGATAGATCTGACGCGGGACATCCAGCGGAAACTGGCGCAAGTTGCCCCCTGGCGCGGGACGGCTGCCGAGTTCGTCGTGGCGGCCGAGCTGCAGTCGAAGGGCGCCTTTGTCGAAGGTGTTTTGGCGAAGTTCTGCGTGAACGCCTCGCAGCGCGATTTCGGCGGATTTAAAATCAGCCGCCGCTGGAACGCCGAAAAGGGCTGGATCTTCAAGGTGAGCGTCGACGAGAACGACACCATCCGTCTGCCGGCGCCGTAGAGATGAAAATCCGAAATCCGAATATCGAAACCCGAAATGTTTGTCATACCAAATCCTAAGCAAATTGACACTGTTGCCGCAAAAGAACGCAGAGAGCACAAAAGATGTAAATGCCACGTTTGCATATACTAATGTTTATCTTTGCGTTTCTTTGTGTTCTTTTGCGGCCATCAGTTTGAATTATAAATGGAATCAGTTTTCGGATTTGGACCTTCATTCGGAAAAAGTTGCGATGCGGTGTATAGTACTGAACGTTCTAAGGGAATCGGATTTGGAGTGTTTCGAGGCGGGGCATGGACATTGATTTCTCCAGTCTTGTGAACAATTTCATCAAGAGCTTCCTCAGCAAGGAGCTCGACATTTATCCCGATTTCCCGTTTATGGTCGTCCTTGCTCTTGTGGGGGCGGTTATCCTGGGGAGCGGGTTCTACGCCGCCGCCTTGGCCGAGGAGAAGGAGCATAACCGACTCGTGCATTTCTTGCTTGGTCTGCTACTGCCGTGGGTCTATCCGATCGCCATCTACGGTCCCGTGCGCGGCGCCGCGAAGAAGAAGAAGAAGAGTTCGGCTCCGAAGCGCGAGGAGCCTCAGGAGTCGCCGCCAGGCGTCGTGGAGTACGCCGAGACGGAGAGCAGGCGGCTCAGGCATATGACCAGAGATGAATTGGTCGATACGATCTCGAGATCGCAGTCGGTCGAGGACATTGAGTTCACCCAGCGCACGTTCACCACGCTTGCCGCGGCGAAGTTTGGCGAGTCGGCGGGGCCGTATTACTTCAAGCTTGTCGACGGCAACGTCATAAAAGTCAGGGCGATAGCAGAGATTCAACCTACCTTTCTCGTCGTGGAGATCGAGTCGGGCGAGGGGAAGGCGAGGACGCTTCGGCTGCTGTACGCCAAGATTCACTCCTTCTCGCTGAGTCCCGATAGTTTCAAGAATGGAATTGAAACCGTGCCCCGTTCAGCCCAACTCAGGGCCAACGCCGAGGGTGCGGATTCCGAGGAGGTGGACGAGGTCACGGCCCGGGTGCCTATGCTTGAACGCGAGGATAATGAGCCCTTCACCCCGATCGACACGGTCGTCGACAAACCCGCCTATACCGACAATTCCCTCGCCAAGCCCAAGAAACCCCGCATCAATCTGAGGCCATAAGGGCGTCGTTGTGCATCACGGTAGGATGCGCATAGTTCTCTCTCCCCGAGTGCCAACTCCCGCCTGTTGATCTATAGTTTTTCAGTAACTGCCTACCTCCCCATTCCCCCTAAAAAAACCGAAACTATTCAGCCCCTGTGCATGAAACGCGAGAGGCAGAATAGTTCAAGCTGCCGAAGAATGAGTGTTGAACCGGATTTCCTGCATTCGGCTGTGAGAAAAGCATAGTTATCACTGTCAGTGATAACATTTTAATATATATTGTCATTGCAAATGATAACTATAGGTGTTGACATGAATACATCCGTCTTGAAGGAAGTGGTTCTGGAACAAAATGAGTATATGGCGGACAAGGATGCGGGCATAGAGAGGGAATGCCTGTCCCTGATCGGGAAATATGTGAACCTGCCTCATGTGGTCGTCATCTCCGGCATGCGCCGTTCAGGCAAGTCAACGCTGCTCGCCCAGATAATGAGAAAATACTATTCTGAAGGCGTTTATTATTTCAACTTCGAGGATGAACGGCTGGTCGACTTCCAACTGGAGGATTTCAACAGGCTTTATGAAGCCATGATGGAACTGTATCCGGGGAGAAAAGTGTTCTTCCTCGATGAGATACAGAATGTTGAGGGATGGGAGCTTTTCGTAAGAAGAATGTATGACAGGGGATTTAAATTCTTTATTACAGGTTCCAATTCCTCACTGCTTGGCAGGGAGGCCGGAACCAGGCTTACAGGCAGACACCTGATGATTAGCCTGTTCCCGTTTTCATTCAGGGAATATCTGTCCTACAGGAATGTCTTAGACGTGGACAAGTCCCTGTCTGTGACAACGGGAAGGAGCGTTTTGAAAAGGCATTTCAACGACTACCTCGAAAAAGGAGGCATGCCCGAATACCTGAAATACGGGGAACGCGAGACGCTTGAAAGGACCTATGACGACATACTATACCGGGACATTGTGGCCAGGCATGATATAAAGGAGGTGAGGATCCTTCGCGAGCTCGCCCTTTACCTTTTAAGCAACTGCTCCTCCCTTTTCACATACAACAAACTCAAGCAGATGCTGGGCCTCGGCAGCGCGAATACGGCCAAAAGCTATGTCGGCTACCTTGAGGACAGTTTTCTCGCATACACGAGCAGCCTCTTCGATCATTCGCTGAAACGGCAGATATTGACCCCGAAGAAGATCTATGGAGTTGACAATGGAATTTTAAATCTTGTGTCATTCAGGTTTTCAGAAAACTACGGGAGGCTTCTTGAGAATCTTGTTTTCATAGAACTTAAAAGACGGGGAAGTGAAGTCTATTATTACAAGACAAAGAACAATCTTGAAGTTGACCTGCTTGTCAGGAAGAAAAATGAAATTGCCGGCTTAATACAGGTCTGCGGTTCTCTTTCGCATCCGGATGCAGAGAAAAGGGAGACAAGGGCTCTTGCCGCCTCCATGGATGAACTGAAGCTGAAAAAGGGGTTGATTCTTACGGGAGACGAGGAAAAGGAGATAAAAGTCGATTCTGGAAGTATCGCAGTGAAGCCGGTATATAAATGGCTTCTGGAACGACACTGATTATTCGTGACTATTCAGCGCCTCCACATCTGCCGCGGCGAATGTTCAACCATGAGAGAAACATGTAGCTTCCCGGAATGGCGCGGGGAGCGCGCTCCCGTGGGTGCGCTTAGGTCTTGTGGTGGTTAGCGACTTAAAGATCGACATCTTTGAAAATAACAAGAACCCAACAACACCACACCCACACAAGGCGGGCCGGTCGCCCGATCAATCGGACGCTTGGTGCTGAAAGGCATGGCCACAAATTGGGTTGCGGGCAAACTCCGCATTGTTTTCATAGGAGCCTCTGCGCATGAAACGAAGGAGGCAGAATAGTTAATTGTCAGCTCACTTAAATAGAGATCATAGGAGTGATCCCAATTTGCCACTATGAATACACGGAACTGCGAGGCGGTGGAATGATGTGACACCGATTGATTCAACGCCATACGAGAGCTATTATACGCTCAATTCCGGGAGCTATTCTGCTTATGGACGACATGGAGGGGCGGAAATGTGCCCGCGCACAGTTGAGGGCAAGTCTCCTATTTGCATTTGCATGACGATAAAAACATATCAATGAAAGTTGGTATTCATATCCCCCGGCTTCCCCCATGAGGCGCAGGGTGGATGTTGGAAAATACTATCAAGCAGGAAAGTGGAAATAATCATGTTCGAAGCAGTTGGCAAGCCTGATTTTCCCAAGATCGAGGAGGAGGTTCTCCGTTTCTGGGATGAGAGAGACATATTCTCCGCGTCACTGAAAAAGACCGAAGGCGGCAAGGAGTTCGTCTTTTACGACGGTCCGCCATTCGCGACTGGCCTCCCGCACTACGGCCATCTGCTGGCCGGAACGATCAAGGACGTGGTGCCGCGCTACCAGACAATGCGCGGCCGCCACGTCGACCGCGTCTTCGGCTGGGACTGCCATGGCCTTCCCGTCGAATACGAGATGGAGAAGACGCTGAAGCTTTCCGGCAAGCGGCAGATCGAGGCGCACGGCGTGGCGAACTTCAACGAGGCCTGCCGCGGCATCGTGCTGCGCTACACCAAAGAGTGGGAGGCGGTGGTGCGCCGCATGGGACGATGGGTTGACTTCACGCGCGGCTACCGCACGATGGATATGGGGTATATGGAGTCCATCTGGTGGGTGTTCAAGCGTTTGTGGGAGGACGGCTTGATTTACGAAGGATACAAAATCCTGCCGTACTGTCCGCGCTGCTCCACGCCGCTGGCCAACTTCGAGGCGAACCTCGGCTATATGGACGTCGAGGATCCGGCGATCACCATCCGGCTGCAAAGCGTCGACGACCCGCGGCTCTTCTTCCTCGCCTGGACGACCACGCCGTGGACGCTGCCGTCGAATATGGGGCTCGCCGTCGGTCCCGACATCGATTATGTGACGGTCAAGGACAAGGACTCGCGGTACGTGCTTGCCGAGTCGCGGCTTGCGGCGTATTACAAGGATCCCGCCGACTACGAGATAGTTGAGCGGCGTAAAGGCTCCGAGCTCGTCGGGCGCCGGTATGTCCCGCTGTTCTCGTACTTCCAGGCGCTGTCCGAGAAGGGGGCCTTCCGGATCGTTCCCGCCGACTATGTGAGCACCGAGGATGGCACCGGCATCGTGCACACCGCCACAGGGTTCGGCGAGGATGACGCGGAGACGGGGAGGCGGCACGGGTTGCCCGAGGTGTGCCCCATCGACGAGGAGTGCCGATTCACCGCGGAGGTCCCCGATTATGCCGGCGTGTTCGTCAAGGACGCCGACAAGGACATCATCCGCTGGTTGAAGACGGAGGGGAAGCTTGTCCACCGCGGAACCATCAAGCACAGCTACCCGCATTGCTGGCGGGACGATTCGCCGCTCATCTACCGGGCGATCTCCACCTGGTTCGTCAGGATCGACAAGATCAAGGAGCGAATGCTATCGGCAAACAGTCAGATACGCTGGGTCCCCGAACACATCAAGGACGGGCGCTTTGGCAAATGGCTTGAGAACGCCCGCGACTGGGCGATCAGCCGGAACCGCTTCTGGGGCTGCCCGCTGCCCATCTGGCGGAACAAGGACACTGGCGAGACGGTCTGTGTCGGCTCGGTCGCCGAGCTTGAGAAGCTCTCCGGCACGCCGGTCACTGACATCCACAAGCATTTCGTCGACGCGCTTGAGGTTCCCTCGGCGAAAGGCGGCGCGCCGCTGCGGCGGGTGCCTGAGGTGCTCGACTGCTGGTTCGAGAGCGGCTCCATGCCGTACGCACAGCAGCACTATCCGTTTGAGAACAAGGAGCGCTTCGAGGCCAACTTCCCCGCCGACTTTATCGCCGAGGGGCTCGACCAGACCCGCGGCTGGTTCTACACGCTCGTCGTGCTGGGCGCGGCGCTCTTCGACAAGCCCGCCTTCCGCAACGTCGTCGTCAACGGCCTCGTCCTCGCCGACGACGGGCAGAAGATGTCCAAGAGCAAGAAGAACTATCCGGATCCGCAGCACGTGATCAACAGCCACGGGGCCGACGCCATCCGCCTCTTCATGCTCGGCTCCCCCGTGGTCCGCGGCGAGGATCTGAAGTTCTCGGAGGAGGGCGTCAAGGAAATCATCCGGAGCGTCTTCTTGCCGATGTGGAACTCCTACAGCTTTCTCGTCACCTACGCGAGGTTGGACAAGTGGGAGCCCGGCGACGGCGAGCCCGTCCCCCCCGCTTCACCCAAAAATCCACTTGACCGCTGGATACTTTCGTCGCTCTGCCAGATGATTGACGAGATCCGCGGGCACATGGACGGCTATCAACTCCAAAAGGCGGCGAACCGGTTCGAGGCCTTCATCGAGGATCTCACCAACTGGTATATCAGGCGCAGCCGGAGACGCTTCTGGAAGAGCCAGAACGACGACGACAAGCGTGACGCCTATCAGACCCTTCACTATGCGCTGCTCATGTTCACCAAGACGGCGGCGCCGTTCATTCCCTTCCTCACCGAGGAGATCTACCGCAATCTCCGGACGGACGCCATGCCGGAGTCGGTCCATCTCTGCGACTATCCGGAGATGAGCGGGGCGTTCCGGGACGAGCGCCTCGAGCGGCAGATGCGGCACACGATCAACGCCGTCTCGCTCGGCCGTCACCTGCGCAGCCAGCAGGAGCTCAAGACTCGGCAGCCGCTGCGGACCGCCACCATCGTGACCCATGACGCCGATACCCGCGCGATGCTCATGGAGACCGCCGAGATCATCGCCGAGGAGCTGAACGTCAAGAATCTGCTCGTCAAAGAGAACGAGGAGGAGTTGGTCATCCGCCATGCCAAGGCGAATTTTAAAACCTTGGGACCTCGTTTAGGCAAGGACATGAAGGAGGCCGCCGCGGCCATCGCCGCCTTTGACGGACCGACGATCGCCTCGCTCGTCGCGGGGGGGAGCGTGCCCCTCAGAATTTCCTCCGGCAGCTTGATTGAGATAACCCTTCATGATATTGTAATCGCTCGCGAAGAGAAGAAAGGGCTCGTGGTCGCCACGGAAGGCGATTTGACCATCGCGCTTGACACGACGCTCGACCAGGCTTTGGAGGATGAGGGGTTTGCCCGCGAGTTTGTCAGCAAGATCCAGAACCTGCGCAAGGAACTGGGACTTGAGGTTTCCGACAAAATCTCGATTTTTTATGCGTTTCCTGATGGATTGTCATCGGTGATCGTGTCCTTTGGCGAGTATATCAAGAACGAGACGCAAGCGGTCGTATTGGTGGAGCGCGCTCCGATGGATGGCCAGCAGTCAGTGGATGTCAATGGCCATTTATGCCACTTCACGGTGGAGAAGAATTGATTCATCTGGGAAAGACGTAGTTTCATAACCATGGCCTTTCAATATAAATGTAAAACATGTGACGTCGTCGGCGAGTTAGAGGAAAATGTCGGCCGAGTTCAATGTCCCCAATGCGGGGGAGTGATGGTGCTTCTCCCTGGTGGCGACGGCATATACGAAAAGACCCAGACCGAACGCAGTCAAGTGCAACAGGGGTTTTCCGCGAGCGCCTCCCCCAGCGGCAATGCCTATTCTCAGGGGATGCAGAATTTTTACGAGACCAATGAGGTAAGCGGCGCCAGGCCGCCTCCCCGAGCCACCGACACCAGCGATATAAAGGTCGCCAAGGTGGTGAACCTCGGTTTCGGCGGCATTGTCTCCACCCCCGCCGGTGGCAAAGTGGACTCGTCCAAGATCCCCGTGCAGCCAGTCCAGTCGTACCAGCAGCCGAGGACGGCGCCTCCTCCTCAAGATCTGTACCAGACTTCTCATGTTGCGCCTTCACAGCAGACCGCGTCGCCGCAATATTCCGGATATCAGCATTCGTCGACGGGAGCCATTCCCAAGCAGCAGGCCTCGGGAGTCGCCAAGAAGAAATTCACCCTTGTCGCGAAAAAAGGGGGGCAGTCACCTGACCAGACGGAGATGCGCAACGCCGTCTCGGCGACCGAGCAAACGCAGGAAGTTCCCAAGCCGCCTCCCCAGCAGGCGAGGCCCATCGTCGGGAAATTCCCCTCGAAGGCGCCTGTCCAGCTTGGCAAACCTTACGTTCCGCAGCAGGCTCAGCAAACGCCGGCTCAGACGACTGTGTCGATGTCACCCCCCCCCTCCGCCGACTTCCTTTATCAGCAGCAGGATGCGTTTGACAGCTTTGCGTCGCCCTTCGACGTGCCGCGCCAGGCGGGACAGCCTAAGGCGCGGTTTGACGAGGCTCCGACCTCCCGCTTCTCACGTATGGAGACGGTGTTGGAGTCGGAGCGCAAGCAGAAAACCGCTTCCGACGAATCGAAGATAGCCGCGTTGCAGGCCGAGCTTGAGAAGGAGCGCAATGCCCGCCGCGAGGCCGAGATAAGAGCCGCCGAGGAAAAGGCGCGGCTTGACGAGCGCAAGCGCATGGAGGCCGAATTGGCCGCCCACAAGGCCGAGTTGGAGAAGCGTCGCCTCGCCGAGGATGCCGCCAGAGCCGAAGCCGAGAGGAAGCGTCTTGCCGAGGAGGCGGCGAAAGCCGAGGCGGAAAATAAACGTCTCATGGAGCAGATCGCCAAAGCGGAGGAGGAGAAGAAGCGTCTCGCCGAGGAGCATGCCAAGGCTGAGGCCGAGAAAAAACGCCTCGCGGAAGAGGCCGCGAAAGCGGAAGCCGAGAAGAAGCGTCTCGCCGAGGAGCATGCCAAGGCCGAAGCCGAGAAGAAACGCCTCGCCGAGGAGGCCGCCAAGGCCGAAGCCGAGAAGAAACGCCTCGCCGAGGAGGCTGCGAAGGCCGAAGCCGAGAAGAAACGCCTCGCCGAGGAGGCTGCGAAGGCTTTGGCGGAGAAGAAGCGTCTTGAGGAGGAGGCTGCGAGAAAAGCCAAGGCGGAGACGGAGCGGAAAGCGAAAGAAGAAGCGGGGAAAACCACCAAGGACGGCGACGACGCTCTGCCTTTCATCACAGCCAAGCCTGCGGCTGATGAGAAAAAAGAGGACACAAAAGAAGAGAGAAAAGACGAAAAGACCGTAAAACCCGAAGAGAAATCCGAGGCTGAAAAAGCCAAGGAGAAAGTCGACACGGAGAAGTCTGACGACAAAAAGAAGGATGAGGCCGCGTCATCCGCATCCGATAAAGATAAAGACAAAGAGAAGACAGAAGGCAAGGACGAAAAGAAGGACGAAAAGAAGGACGAGAAGAAGGACGAGAAGAAGGACGAGAAGAAGGAAGAGAAGAAGGAAGACGACGAAAAGAAGAAGCCGTCTGATTCCGCTACAGACAAAGACAAGGATTCGTCCAAGGAGAAGGACAAGAAAAAAGGTTTCGGCCTTCCTCCGCCAAAGGGTGCGAAAAAGGGCGGTTCGCCTATCGCCACGAAACCCGCCGCGTCAAAGGGCAAAGAAGGGGACAAGGACGACGACAAGGATAAGAAGTCTGACGACAAGGATAAGAAAGATAAAGACGACGACAAGAAAAAGCCGTCCGATTCTGATGCTGAGAAAGACAAGGACGGCAAGGATAAAGATAAGAAGTCCGATGACAAAGGGGGTAAAACCTCAGGTATTTCGAAGGACTTGAAGAAGGGGAGCATTGGTGCCAAGACAGCGATCGGCCTTATGAAGCAGGGTGGCGACAGCCCGATGTCCAAGACCATGTTGGGTATTTCCAAGGAGGAGTTCGAGAAGATGACTCCTCAGGAAAGAAAGAAGAAAGAAGAAGAGATCCTTATCGCCAAGCTGACGGAGACGCAGCAGATCAAATACCAAGACGCGATGGATGAGAAGAAGAAGAAAATCAAACAGCTCAAATGGATTGTTGGCGTATATGCTCCCGCCGTAATTGTTGTTCTCGCCCTTGTGGGAGGTTTCATCTACTTCAAAGTCATTCGTTCGAAAAAGAAGGATACGGGCGCGTTGTCCACCTCGAACGCTATTTTCGTCAAACCCGCCCCGAAGACACCGCCAGGAGGCGCCGCTCCACAGCAGCCGACGTTGCAGCAGCCTCTGCCGCAACAACAGATCCAGCAGCAGCCAGCGGCAGCGCCCACTGCTCCGGGAGCCCTCAAACAGAAGTACTATGACTTCGGCAATAGTATGAAACAGAAATACGGTCAAAATTTCAAAAATGCCTCCGATCTTGAGAAATGCGTCGTCGAATGGGAGCAGTTCCTCGCCCAGAACCAGAATGTCGATGATCCGAAAACGTTGAAGGATATCAACGACTCAATCAAAAAACTCAAGAGTCTGCAGTCGATGTACAAATAGCTCATCTTCATTTCCGTCCACCCTCAAAGCATCCCACATGCGGCTGGCGGCATGGCGCTCCCTCCAAAACTGGTAGATTAGAAAGTTCCGTGTCCCTAACCGCCTAATTCAAGAAAGAGATCGGTGAACCATGCTCTCGGTGTGTTTGTGAAAATTGCGCGGTACACCGTCCGTTCCTCCGAGGCGGGGAAAAACCTTCAGGACTTCCTCACCGCCCGCCTCGGCCTCTCCCGTCGCGGGGCGAAGAATCTGCTCGACGCCAGAAGTGTGCTTGTCAACAGGCGCCGCGTCTGGATGGCGAAGCATCCGCTCGAGGCGGGCGACGAGGTCGAGACGCAGGAGGTTGCCAAGGTCGAATCGAAGCAACCCTCGCCCAAGGACGTCCGCATCCTCCACCAGGACGACTCCTATTTGATCGTCGACAAGCCTCCGGGCATTCTCTCGAACGGTCCCGGCGGCGTCGAGGAACTTCTCCGGAAGAAACTCGGAGCCGACACGCTTCGCGCGGTTCACCGCCTTGACAAGGAGACCTCCGGTTGCATCCTGTTCGCCAAAGACGAGGCGGCGTTCGACGCGATGGTCCCTCTCTTCAAAAGACGCAGCGTCAAGAAGCAGTACCATGTGATCGCCCTTGGCAGGGTCGCGTTCGAGAGCACGACGGTCACCGTTCCCATCGACGGCGAGCCGGCTGTCACGCATCTGCGGAACGTCGACGTGGGGCGTGACGCCAGTCATTTGGTCGCCACAATCGAGACCGGTCGCACCCACCAGATACGCAGGCACCTCGACTCGATCGGTCATCCCGTTGTCGGCGACCGACGCTACGGCACGCGTTTCGGGGAATCTGACGCCACCGTGAGCGTCGCGCGGCAGATGCTGCACTCGTGGCTCATCGAGTTTGTCCATCCCATCACGGGCGTGAAAATCCGCGTGCAGGCGCCAATTCCTGCCGACTTCCGTTCGTGCATGACGACCTTGAAGTTGAAGTGACGCGGCGTTTCCTCCAAAAGTTTCCCGCAGGAAACGACGCGAGTGGTGACTGATTGGCAATTGCGGGAAAGAAAGAAGCAACACGCCACATGAGCGCAAAGCGACTCGTGCCCCAGCCAATTCGGGGTGCCGATGGCGCATCGCGCGGCAGTCGATTGGGGTACGGGCAAGGACTTGCCTTGCGAAAAGATTGACAATGCGATTCGGAACAATCACACTTCACCGCACCCAGAACTACGGCGGACTTCTGCAGGCCCACGCCCTCCAAACTGTTTTGAGAGAGACGGGGGTGGACAGCGAGATCATTGATTATCACTCAACCTCAAACGACGTGGAGGTGTCACTGGAGAGACGCCCATCCGTGTTCAATCCCAGGCGTTTTATTCTCCACACACTGTGCAGGCGCATGGCCCGCGGTTTGATCGATCTCGATCTTCAGGCAAGCGTGAGACTCCAGAGGACCTTTGCCTTCATGCGGGAATCCCTCCCGCTGTCAAAACCGTACCGCGGGGTGAGTGAGTTGAAGGAGGCCCAGGCGTACGACGTGTATCTGACGGGAAGCGACCAAGTGTGGAGTCCGCATGCCTCGCGGGCGGGCGAGTATCTGCTGAAGTTCGCGCCTTCCGCCGCGCGCAGAGTCTCCTATGGCGCCAGTTTTGGCGTCAGCGAAATCCCGTCCGAGCTGAGAGGCCTTTACAGACAGGAGTTGGCGAGGTTCCGCGCCATATCGGTGCGGGAGGCGGTCGGAGTCGAGTTGGTCCGGGGCATTTCAGGACGCGAGGCCGTGACCGTTCTGGATCCGACTCTGCTGCTTCCGCGGGAACGGTGGGAGGCGCTGTCGCGGCAGTCCCCGGTCGACACGGGATCCACCCCTTACACACTGTGTTATTTCCTCGGAGACTTCAATGTGTTCATGCCCTTCCTCGAGCAGTTGTATGAGGCGCGACGGCAGCGGATCGTGGTGCTGATGGGGCACCGCTGGGGTAAGAAGCAGTATGCGGTGAGAAACGGCGAGTTGTCCAACCTGAGGAGATTTATACGTCTTCTCCGCGAGCAGGATAAGTGGACGTTCGCTTTTGACGCCGGTCCCCGGGAATTCCTGAAGCACATCGCCAACGCGTCATATGTCCTGACCGACTCTTTCCATGGAATGACCATGGCGATCAGTTTTGAGAAGCCTTTTGATGCGGTTGTCAATACCGCGAGCCGGCGACGGGAGACGTCAACCCGGTTGCGGCATTTGTCTAATCTGCTCGGTCTGGAAGGGCGAGTCCATCTTGAGGTGCCGTCCGTTTCAGAGCTCACGGGGAAGTGGGACCGCGCCGCAATCTGTGGAGCGCTCCAGAAGGAGAGGGGCAAATCGCTGGACTTTATACGGTCACTCGTCGATGGCGCGTGACCGTTGGAGGAGGAGACTCGTGCGCCTCCAGCCGTCGTTCCCCCCTTGGGAGTCGCCTCGTCGCAAAGGCTCTACGCCTCCCTCTCGTTCCAGGCAGGCCGCCAGATTGGAAAAACCGTGGTGGGGTTTGACTTCCCGCTCGGCGGATGTAGGATTCCTTCGAAGTTGGAGTGAATGGATGGGGGCTAACAGATGCTGCCAGCTGCCAAGAAAGACCCCCCTTCCTGAACACTGAAACCTGAAACCAAATTGCGGCCGAAACGGCCGCCTAATGTATGCAGCGATGTGGGAGGATTGAATGAGCGGGAACGTGACTGTCGCGTTGTGCGGTATAGGCGGTTATGGAACGGGATATGCCAAGGAGCTGCTCGACATACCGCCCGAACGAAACACCGTGTTCGCCGCCGCTGTCGATCCCGCCCCCGAGCGCAGCTCCGTTTTCAAGGAGATCCAGGCGAAGTCCGTGCCGGTGTTCAACTCGCTGGAGCAGATGTACGAGTCGCTTTCGCCAGACCTTGTGGTGCTCAGCACGCCGATACATCTCCATGCTCCCCAAGCGCTTCTGTCTCTTTCCAGGGGATCTTCGGTCTTGTGCGAGAAGCCGGTGGCCGCCACCATCCAGGACGCCCGGGCGATGGCCGCCGCCGCCGACAAGGCCGGCAAAATCCTGGCCGTCGGCTACCAGTGGTCGTTCTCCGCCGCCGTGCAGGCGATGAAGAAGGACATCATGAGTGGGCGCTTCGGACGTCCACTACGCCTCAAGACCCTTGTCTTCTGGCCGAGGAACAAGGCGTACTACGGCAGAAGTCCATGGGCGGGAAGGATCAAAAGCGCCTCGGGCGACTGGGTGCTGGATAGTCCGGTCAACAACGCCACCGCGCACTACCTGCACAACATGTTGTATGTCCTCGGTGACAAGATCGACGCCGCCGCGGAGCCACTCACGGTCCAGGCGGAGTTGTACCGCGCCAACGAGATCGAGAACTACGACACGGCCGCCTTGCGGGTGGCGTTGAAGGACGACACCGAGCTCCTCTTTCTCACCACACACGCCATCGCGGGTCAGGTCGGCCCTGTCGCATGCTATGAGTTTGAGAAGGCCACGATCTCTTATCAGGCCGAGGCGGGGGAGGTGTTCCAGGCGAGAACCACGTCGGGTGAGACCATACGGTACGGGAATCCCTACGACGACAGCATGAGGAAGCTGTGGCATACCGTCGAGGCCGTGAGGGCGGAGACATGCTCGACACTCTGCGGCGCGCGAACCGCCCGCGCCCATGCGATCTGCATGAACGCCGCGCAGGAGACGGGGGTCAGCATGTTCCCAGAGTCGGTCGTCCGTAAGACCGGGGAGGGCGACGAGACGCAGGTGTGGGCCGCGGGGCTGGGGGCCGTGTTCGTCCAATGCTACAACCTCAACGTCCTGCCGTCGGAGCTTGGCAGTGTTCCGTGGGCGAAACCCGCCGCCACGGTCGCCGTATCGGGTTATGACGTCTTCCCGAGGGGGTGATTCGCTGAGGCAAGATCCCCACGGGCTTGTCCCGTGGGTGTCGAACTTGGGGAAGGGGACTTTGGTGGCCTAAGATCGTCTTCCCCCTTGGGGGAGGCGAACCCCGTTCCCGCTTGCGACTCAAGTGGTTTTTCCTCTGAGTGCGGCATGCATGAAGGGCAATGAAATATGACGACAACGCATACGGGTATCATCTCCTCCGAGCGGCGGAAGGGCATCACCGAGGTCAAGGCCGCGGCTGTGGCGATGATGCGCGACCGCTCGGTGATGGACGGCCTCAGCGCCCGTCTCGCCGCTTTCAACGTGGAGGTGGCCGCGCGCCGTTTTCCGACGGAGGCGGCGGAGATGCGCGAGAAGGCCAAGCTGGTCCAGACGCGGTCCCTGGCCGAGCCGAAGCGGCTTCGCCGCGTCTGCGGCAACATCCTCGCGCACCGCTTCGATCTTCTTGGCTCCGGCCTGATCGACTTCGGCTTTCCGATCAACTGGCATAAAGACTACCTTGACGGCCGCGAATGGCGGAAAGACCTTGACTATCTCGACATGGGACGCGCCGCGTTTGATATGCTGATCGACAAGAAGGGGACCTCCGAGCTGAAGTTCCCCTGGGATGTGTCAAACCTGCATTGGCTGCCGTCGCTCGCCTGCCTGCGGCATCTTGGAGGGGGGGATGAGCTGGTGAAGGCCTTCGTGGCGGATCTCGGCGACTGGATGGACGCCAATCCTCCCTTCTTCGGCGTCAACTGGTTCTGCCCGATGAATGTGGCGATTCGGGCGGTGAACGTGATCGCCGGGTTGACGGCCTTCCTGCCGTGGCTCGAAAAAGAATTCGTCGACCGTGTCGTCCTCTCGCTCTTCTGCCACGGTCTCGACATCGCCGCCTATCCCGAGCTTGAGGGCGACGGCAACACGCGCAACAACCATTACCTGACGGATGTCATGGGATTGTATTTCATCGGCTGGTTCTTCGACGACCTCGAGGAGGGGCGGCGCTGGCGGCAACTGGCGAAGACCGAGCTTGAGGGCGAGGCGGCGTTCCAGTTCAACGAGGACGGCGTCTGCTTCGAGGAGTCGACCAGCTACCACCGGCTCTCGACCGAGATGCTGCTGCTCTGCGCCATTCTCGGACAGCGCAACGCCGACGAGTTCTCGCAGGCGTTCCTGCGTCGCCTGCACCGCAGTCTGCGCTTCACCCGCGACATCACCCAGCCCAGCGGCGCGATCCCGCAGTTCGGCGACAACGACAATGGGAGGATACTGCAGTTTTCAGGCTATCAAGAGCTTCCCGTCACCGACCATCGCCACATCCTGTCCGTCGGCGGGGAGTTTTTCCATGACGATTCCCTCCGCGTCGCCGGACTGCCGGAGACCGTGGACGCCATCTGGCTGCTTGGTTCCTTCACGCCGCCGCGTGGAAAGACCGAGAAGATCCTCGGTGTCAAACTCGGCAACTATGAAGCGACAGGTTTCTTCGTTGCCCACACCCGGATCGACTCCATCGCCAGGCTCCGGCAAGCGACCTTCGACACGTTCTTTT
>CAYTFM010000006.1:69654-75595 GCA_964436735.1 uncultured Victivallales bacterium
ACCTTGAACCACGACGGGCATGATATTCTGGTCGATCCCGGCGCCTACCGCTATTCAAGCGACTTCGCCGCGCGCAACGCCTTCCGCTCCGTCGAGTACCACAACACGGTGCAGATCAACGCTGAGCGGATGCACGAATATGATCCCGAGACCTTCGAGGGATTATGGTGGATGTGCGACAAGGCGCAGGCCGAGACCGAATTCTTCGGCGCGACGCCCGAGGGTGACGTCGAGTTCCGCGGCCTCATCCATGCCTACGAGGCGGGAGCAGGATGCCGCTTCCGGCGTCGGATATGCTACCGCACGGACGACGGCCAGGTCGAGATTGAAGACATAGTCGAGCCGGTCGAGGGAAAAGAAGAGCTCTTCCGTTTCGCCGATGCCACCTCCCGGTTTCTGCTGGGACCGGACATGGTGGCGGAACTCAAAGGGAACGACCGCGTCTCGCTTTCCTGCGCCGGCAAAGAGTCATACCTGGTCTCTTTCACGCATCCCACTGTCTCTCTATCGATTCGCGACCTTTGGTATTCGCCCCGCTACGGCAGCAGAGTTTCAACCAAACAGATCGAGGCGCGATGGCTCCCGCGCGAAGGTTCCCACTGCCTCGCCCGCCTCTCCCCGCTCTCATGACTCGGCAAGAGCAAAATGGCGGCCTGCGCGTTGCGCATAATTGCTGAAACGTTTCCAGTGGCCACTTGACAACTCTTTCCTGATGTCGTATAATATTGCGTAATACGCATGATGTTGGGGGTTGGCATGGATAAACGTCAGCAGTATAACTCGTTTGTGCAATCGCTTGCCCGGGGGGTTGAGGTACTCAAGTTGTTGGCGCGGCATGGCCCGATGACGGCAACCGCGCTGGCGTCCGAATTGGGGCTGCATCAAAGCTCGGCCTCGCGTCTGCTGCGCTCGCTCCAGCAGGCGGGACTGGTGCACAAACCGGCGTATCACAGCTTTTCCATCGATTACGGAGCCTTGCTGCTCGCCGGGGTCGCCATGCGGGGATTTGGCGAGGTCGCGGCTTCCACCCAGGTGGCCATGGAGATCCACTCCAGGACGGGCCATGGAGCGGCGGCCGCGGTCTTGCGCGAAAACCGTCTCATTTATCTTGCCCAAGTTCACCCTGGTGCGAATGCGGCCATCACGCTCATTAGCGACTCGAGTTTTCCCGTCCATCAATCATCGCTGGGGCTTGCTCTCGCATTAGCCGAGGGGAAGGACTCGCTGAGGAGAGTAGTCATCGGCAGTTGTAAGCAAAGTGGCGTAGCGAATCCCGACGCTGAGGCGGAGCGGACTGTTCACATGGCGTGCGAGTCCATGCGGGAGCATGGTTTCCTCTTCATCAAGAAGGAAGACGGCACCTTCAACGGCGCCATGACGTTCAAAACGCCACGTGGCACGGCGGGTTTTGCGATCTATGGAGCACGGCAGGATGCGGACGTCGCAACGGTGGGGGTACTGCTCGGCGAGGCGACACAACGGATCAACGATCTGATGGAAGCAAATGGGCAACTCGGAAAAGGAGAATAGGTATGAAGCAGGCAATCAGCGAGATCTCGAAGGAAGTCCCAGTCGTTGGTGAATATGAGGTGATCGTTGTCGGGGGCGGTCCCGCCGGCGTGTCGGCGGCGTTCGCCGCCTCGCGTCTGGGCATGAAAACGCTCATCGTCGAGCAGTTCAACTGTCTTGGGGGGATCGCCACGGCCGGCGGGCATGGGCATATCTGCCTGTACTCCAGTTGGGAGTGGGATCCGAAAAAGGCTGAGCGGGTTGTCGGCGGGGTGATCTGGGAGGTCGCCACGCGCACGGCGGACGCCGGGTATGGGGTCTACAACAAATGCGCGGCGGACTTCGAGATCGAGGGCATGAAGCTCGTGCTCGATAAGATGGCGGAGGAGTCGAACACCGACGTGCTGTACTATACGCAGTTTGCCGACACGCTGGTTCAAGACGGGACTGTCGTGGGGGTCGTTGTGCAGAACAAATCCGGTCGGCAGGCCTACCGCGCCAAACGCGTCATTGATTGCACCGGGGATGGAGATGTGGCCGCGCGGGCGGGATGTGGTTTTGACATGGGCGACGAGCAGACGGGGCATTGTCAGCCGATGACGCTCATGTTCACCATCGGCGGCGTTGATTGGAAAAAGGTGGAGGAGTTCAAGGCGGCGCACGCCAAGAACAACGACCATGACTTGGCGTCCGTGTGGAAGCTGGCGCAAGACAAGGGCGACATGCGGCCGTTTCAGTCGAAGATCATGGGCTGGTGGTGGACCCCGACGCGGCCGGACCAGGTCGGCGTGAATTTCACGCACATCAACTTCGTCGACGCCACGAACGCGCGGGATCTCACGGCGGCGACCATTGAAGGCCGGAAGCAGGCGTATGAGACGATCGAGGTCTATCGCAAATACGTCCCCGGCATGGAAAACTGTCACATGGTGTCGACGCCCAACACCGTGGGGACGCGCGAGTCGCGGCGCATCCACGGGTTACACACGCTCACCAAATCCGACATCGTGGAACAACGCACCTTCTCCGATTCGATCGGCTATGGCTCGTTTTTCATCGACATCCACGGGACGAAAGGGGCGGGAATGGACGCCAAGACGTGGTATCCTCCCGCAGGATTCAAATACCAGATCCCGTATCGGATCATCGTGCCGAAGGATGTCGACAACCTGCTGGTCGCGGGACGCTGCGCAAGCGCGACGCATGAGGCGCTCGGAAGCCTGCGTGTCATGCCTCAGTGCGGCGTGATGGGGCAGGCAGCGGGCGTCGCGGCCACGTTGTCCCTGCGCCGGGGAATTTCACCCCGCGAACTGCCCGTGCCGGAGCTGCAGGCCGCGCTGCGGGAGCAGAGGTGCGTCATTGACGAAGCGGGTATACGCGAGGCAACCCGAGGATGATGGGGCGGTGAATCTGAACTTACAAGGCAAGCGGGTCGTCATTGAACAGGAATGCGGCGTAATTCTCGGCGAGATGCCGAATCGCATTGCTGTATTCGCGTATCTGCTCCTGGGTGCCGCTGATGCTGACCGCCGCTGACGTCCCGCCGTCTTCCGTGGGCATGGTCAAGTTGCCGAGCGCGACAAAACCGTCGAAGTGCAGATCTGATATCGGGCAGATGAACATTTCCGCGTGTTAGAGGATGGAGAGTCCGGCTGTTCCGACGAACTCGCCCATCGTCTTCGGCATCAGGTACCTGGCGAACTGGTAAAACATCGGATGCATGAGCGCGTACAGCTCAAGCAATTCATAGCTTTCGCTTTGCCCCAGCCTCGTCGCGGACACGCGCTGGTTGAATTCCCGCTGATACCTCAGGAATCCCTGCAGAGGGTCGACGTTGTCGCGGAACTTTTTCGGGCGGATGAAGATGACGCTGATATTTCGTTCCGTGGCGTTCTCCGAGAGCAGCGACGTGTCGACGGGGAAGGCGAATTTCCGCTCCTGGAAATAGGACTGCTGCGCCACCCCCCAGATAAGCATGCCTGAAATAGTCGCGGGGCCGCCCATTTCCGCATAATACTTTTCGTTGAGAAATTTCCTCAGCAGAAGGAATCGCTCGAAAGAGACGAAAATCCTGGCGCGGAAGAGGTTGCTCCCATAGGCGAAGAATTGAAGCTCGGCATCCTTGTGAGGCAGGGGCGGGTAGGTGACTTTCCCCGCCTCTCCCCACTCCTTCTTGAGTTCCTGAAGCATCTCCTGCATCGGGAGCCCGTCAACCGGCACGTGATGGTACTGGAACCACACATCACTCTCCAGGTAATCGGCGGTGAAGCGGCACACGATGTTGAGAAGCCCAAGGCCGGGACTGCTGCAGTGCCTCATATACGGGGCGGCCATGCGGGACTGGGACAGCAGAGCGGGATCGTTTGGCAGGGCTTCGAACTGGATGAAGGTGCTGTTCGCCAGCCTTTCGACAAGGTGTTGCAGCAGCATGTGTTCCTGCGGCGGTAGATCTTTTGTGGCGCGTGCCCAGCGCAGCAGTTTTTTGTAAATCACCCAGGCGCGCTTGTGGTGGTGCAGGTGTCGTGTTGCGTTATATGCTTCCAGCAGCTGGTCAAGCGCGCGTTCGACGACATGAGTGCCAAGCGGAGTGAGATTCTCGCAGCTCGTGTCGAAATAGGGTTTAAGCTTGAGCAGCATGCCATCGGCGCCGAACACCGCCTCGACGACATCGGTGAACTGCAGCTTTTCTCTTTTCGAAATAAAGAACCCCCACTCAAGTGTCCAATGGCATGCTGGGCTTCTTCTGAGGAAATCAGCCAACCGTTCCGTCAGGATGGCCTTTGCCTCCTCCATGCCTTCAGGTCTGCCGCGCGTCCCCAGATAGTTGAGACGGAAACAAGCGAGGATGAATTTCGAATGCTCCCTGCGGAGGAAGATGCCGGTGACTTTGCGCCAGCCGTTCATTTTCGCCTTGAAGCCGATTCGCTTGAGGAGTTGCAGGAATTTGATGAAGAGGATCATGAGGATGGTGCCGACGCTCCAGCGGTCGATGAGCCTCCTCATTTTCACCTTGCGGAGCTGCTCCGTCCGCGACTGTTTGCCAAGGAGCGCGGGGCGTGTCGCGCTCTTCCCCGCATCATCAGTACGCGCATCTTGGGGCTTTGCCGGCGGGGTGCGCGAAGGTGGGCTAATGAATTCCGTGATGAGTTTCGCGGCCTCCGCGGGCGTTTCCTCTTGAGGCGAGTGTCCGCAGTTGGCGATGACTTTGAGTTCCGCTTTTCGCAGGTCGGCCATAAGCGTGTGCGCCTCAGCCAGTCCGATCATGGCGTCCTCGCGCCCCCAGACAATGAGCGTCGGGATGGTTATTTCCCCCAGCTTCTCCTGGAAGGATTTTGTGCGGGGGATCGCAATCTGCCTGGCGGCGGCGAGCAGGCATTCCTTCGCCTTGTCCTGCCGAAGAATGTGGCTGTACTCGCTGACCGCTTCCGGGTCTATCTTTTCCACGTTGAAGAAGGATTGCTGCAGTACAGTCGAGACCAGGAACTCCTCTTGCGCCATCTTCACAAGGGTGCTTTCGAGCGGTGTCGCGGCAAGGTCGTTGATGAAGTCTGGCAGCTTCTGGAAAGATCCGGCGCTGTCCACCAGGACGAGTTTGCGCACCTTCGAGCTTATGCGTTCGTTGAAGAGCGAGAGGATGCTGATCGCTCCTCCCAGAGAGTGCCCGACGAGGATGAAATTGTCCAGTCTCAACTGCGTGATGAATTCAGACACAAGAACCGACTGGTCAAAAGGCGAGAGGAGGTCGTCGCACAGCTTCTCCGAATAGCCGAAGCCTTTCAGGTCGATGGTGATGAACCTGAAGCCGCGGGGCATAGAGGCGATTAGTTTCTTCCAGGTGAAGGATGAGGAGGCGAAGCCGTGGATGAACAGAATCGGCTGTCCCTCGCCAGCATCAGTGTAGGCGATGGAGACGCCGTTCACGTCTCGATATGTATATGGCAAAGAAGTCATGCGAAGAGTGTGTGGGCACAGAGGAATGGTTCAAGATTGCTCCACACAATAAACCAAGCGAGGGGGAAAGTAAATATGGGCTCACGCCTGTCATGGCGAATTGTCTTGACGGCGACGCGTGACGGGCCGTCCCTTTAGACGGTGACCGGCGAGACGAAACCATCTGGTTTCACCGTCAGAACTGAGCAGTCCACTTGGCGCAGAACCTCCTCGGCGGTGTTTCCCATGAGAAACCCGGCGATTCCCGAACGGGCCAGCGTGCCCATGACTATCAAGTCGATGTTCTTCTCGATTGCGAGCGCGTGGATCAGGGGGGAGGGCGCATCCTGACCCACGTGTATCTCGTGCCTGATATCCGTGAGATCGTAGTTGCCGAGTAATTCCTCCACCCATTGTCGATGCTGCGATTCCAATAGTCTGTCCCGCTCCTCCATTTCGTGCTCTCGCGAAAACCGCGTGTCGGTCGACACAAGCAGTTCTT
>CAYTFM010000007.1:0-41915 GCA_964436735.1 uncultured Victivallales bacterium
CGGTATTTTAGTAAATTCCGAGTCCCTTATGCCCCGCATCGCCAGAATCCTTGTCGACCTTTCCCTTGACCGCTGCTTCGACTACTTTGTGCCCGAGCGGCTTGATCACGAGGTGAAGATCGGCGTCCACGTGACCGTGCCGTTCGGCAAGCGGACGATCCGCGGCTGCGTGGTTTCCTTCCCCGAAAGCTCCCCGCACAAGGAGCTGAAGGAGGTCGAGAACATCTGCACCAAACGTCCGCGGATCTCGCCGCGGCTGGTCGATCTCGGCGCGTGGATGGCGGAATACTACTGCTGCTCGCGCGAGCAGGCGATCCGCGCCCTTCTTCCCGGCGCGGTCCGCAGCGGGAAGATCTCGAAGAAAACCCAGCGTTGCCTCTTCCTCCCCGACGCGAAAAAGGCTCAGGAGCATCTCTTCAACGCCTGCGCGAAATCCCCGGCGAGGGCATCCCTGCTCAAGGCGCTCCTCCAGCACTCGGGCGTGCCGCTGGCGCAGATCAAGAAGGAGACCGGTGTCAGCGATGCCGTGATCAACGCCCTCGTCAAAGCGGGTGTCGTGTCGAAAGATGACCGGCATGTGGAACGCGACCCTTTCGCCGACGCTGTCATCCTCCCGAGCGCGGAGCCAATCCTCACTGACGAACAGTCTGCCGCCCTTGCGACTATCAGGGAAATGGCGACGGGAAGGCGCAAGCAGTTCGTCGGCCTCCTCCACGGCGTCACCGGCAGCGGGAAGACCGAAGTCTATCTGCGGGCCATCGCGGAGACGCTCAAGGACGGCAAGGAATCGATCGTGCTCGTCCCGGAGATCTCGCTGACACCGCAGACCACCGAGCGGTTCCGGGCTCGTTTCGGCAACCTCGTGAGCGTCCTCCACAGCGGGCTCGGCGACGGCGAGCGCTTCGACGAGTGGACCAAGATCAACGAAGGCCGCGTGCGGATCGTGGTCGGCGCCCGCAGCGCCCTCTTCGCACCCTTCCGCAACCTCGGGCTGATCGTCGTGGACGAGGAACATGAGAACTCCTACAAGCAGGACGAGGCTCCGCGTTATCACGCCCGCGACGTCGCCGTGATGCGGGCGAAGATGGAAGGGGCCGTCGCCATCCTCGGCTCCGCCACGCCGTCCCTCGAGTCCTACCACAACACCGAGGTAGGCAAATACATGCTGCTGAAGCTGATGAGACGGATTGACGACCGCGTCATGCCCGCCGTCAGGATCGTCGACATGCGCCAGGAGACCGCCGCCCACGGCAAAGCGCAGATTTTCTCCCGTGACCTCACCGCGGCCATCCGCTCGCGCATCGAGCGCGCCGAGCAGACCATCATCTTCCTCAACCGCCGCGGCTTCGCCACCCACTTGAGCTGCTCCGCGTGCGGCTACACGGCGACCTGTCCTGAATGCTCGGTCGACTACACCTTCCATCGAGAGCGCGAATGCCTCTCCTGCCATCTCTGCGGCTCGCTTCTCCCCGCCCCGGTCAAATGCCCGCAGTGCGGCAACCCGGAGATCCGCTTTGGTGGCGTGGGCACGGAGAAGGTCGAGGCGATCGCCGCCCGCCTCTTCCCCATCGCCCGGATCAAGCGCATGGACTCCGACACCATGACCCACCGGAAATGCTACGAGAAAGTCCTCCACGAGTTCCGCCGCGGCGACATCGACATCCTCGTCGGCACCCAGATGATCGCCAAGGGACTTCACTTCCCGAATGTCACACTCGTCGGCATCATCAACGCCGACATGGGACTCCATATGCCCGACTTCCGCGCCGAGGAGCGCATCTTCCAGCTGCTGACCCAGGTGGCGGGCCGCGCCGGCCGCGGCGAGGTCAAAGGCGAGGTCTTCATCCAGACCTACACCCCCTTCAACCCCGCCATTCAGCGGGCAGTGACTCACGACTTCGAAAGCTTTTACGCCGACGAGATGCCCGTCAGGAAAGAATTGGCATATCCGCCGTATGGACATCTCGCCGTCATCAGATTCTCCGGCGAACCTGAAACCGCCGTGGCCGCCGCCGCCGAGGCGTTCGAGGTGAAACTCAAACCCTTCCTTAACGAACGGCATATTCTCTCACCCCCCTCGCCAGCACCCATCTCGAAAATCAAGAACAAATTCCGCTACTGCCTGATTGTCAGGGGCACCATCGACGCCGCCCTCCGCAAGACAATCGCCGACATGATCCTCCGCGGCGACTCCTGTCCGAAAGGCGTTGACGTCTACGCCGACATTGACGCGCTGAATCTGATGTGACGAGTGGCCCCACCGCTCGTGAAATGATAATCTGCCACAAGAGTTTGATAATAACCCGCAAGACCGCCTCCTCATTCCGCGCTATTATTCAGGAATAAAGTTGCGTTACAAATAGTTATTTCCGGTTCCTCGCATACGGATGTACCATTGTAACGGGACATGTTATCGCATACAGCACGCATAGAAGTCGAAGAGGAAATAACTTAAGAGGTGCGCTATGGCCAGAGGCAAGATCGTCGACGCCGTGAAGAGCGGGAAAATTCTTGTGTCGGACGGAGCCTGGGGAACCTTCCTCCAGAAAAAAGGGCTCAAGCCCGGCGAATGTCCCGAGCTGTGGTGCGTCGACAAGCCCAACGAGGTGCTTGACGTCGCCAAGAACTACGTCGACGCCGGTGCCGACATGATCGAGTCGGACAGCTTCGGCGGCACCCGCTTCAAATTCGAGCACTATGGCCTCGCCGCCCGCACCGCCGAGATCAACAAGGCGGCGGCGGCCATCTCCCGCAAAGCCGCCGGCGACAAGGCGTGGGTCATCGCCTCCATCGGCCCCACCGGCAAGATGCTGCTGATGGGCGACGTCACCGAGCAGGAGCTCTACGACGCCTTCAAGGAGCAGGCCGTCGCCCTCGAGGCCGGCGGCGCCGACGCCGTCTGCATCGAGACCATGAGCGCCATCGACGAGGCGACCATCGCCATCAAGGCCACCAAAGAGAACACCAAGCTTGAGATCATCTGCACCTTCACCTTCGAGCGGACCGCCCAGGGCGAGTACCGCACCATGATGGGGGTCCTCCCCGCCGACGCTGCGAAAGCCGCCGTCGAGGCCGGCGCGCATATCGTCGGACCGAACTGCGGCAACGGCATGGAGCGCATGATCGAGATCATCACACAGATCCGCGCCGCCGTTCCCACCACCCCGATCCTCGTCCACGCCAACGCCGGCCTGCCGCAGAACATCGACGGCGTCGACGTCTTCCCCGAGACTCCGGCAGACATGGCGAAGCGCGTCCCCGACCTCGTCAAGGCCGGCGCCAACATCATCGGCGGCTGCTGCGGCACCACCCCCGCCCACATCAAGGCCATCAAGGAGGCGGTGTTAAAACTGAAGTGAGCAACTCTTCAGTTTTGAAAATCTCCAAATCACAAGCTCCAAGATCCAAACAATATCAAAAGGGTAAAATCCAAGTTCCAAATGTGCTCGTTTCGAGCGTTGAGATTGGGTAATTGAGTTTTGTTTGGAGCTTGGAATTTGGGGGTTGGAGATTTTACATTTACGTCCTTTTCACCGAGAATCTAACAGGAGGTTATACTCATGGCTATCAAGACGAAGTTCCTCACCACCGGCATCGGCAGCATGCCTTTCGAGAACCCCGAGAAGGCGATTGACGTCTCGCTGTCGCGGCTCGACGCCCCGATCTGGCCGCAGCTTCCCCGCCTCGGCCTTCACGAGCAGATGGAGATCCAGTATTCGGAAGGCATCCCCTGCGTCGTGATCGACGAAGAGAAGCGCCGCCTCTACCTCGACACCTCGGGCGACTACTCCGACAAGTTTGCCACTTTCTATGAAAGCTACATGGGGGCGATGGATCCCGACGCCGGCACCGGCGACTGCTCCAGCATGGCCATCAGTGCAGACTTCTCGAAAGGCATCCAGGCCCTCGAGAAGAACCTCAAGGCCAAGAACGCCAAGCTGCCTTGGCTCAAAGTCCAGACCACCGGCCCCTGCAGCTTCACGTTGACCATCGTCGACGAGAACAAGCGCGCCATCTACTACAACGAGGAGTTCCGCGACGTCATCACCAAGGCCCTCGCCATGAAGTGCCGCTGGCAGATTCAGAAGTTCAAACCCTACGCCGAGAACATCATCTGCTTCATCGACGAACCCATCCTCTCCGCATTCGGCAGCTCGACCTACGTCTCGGTCAAGCGCGAGGACGTCATCACCCTCCTGCAGGAGACCATCGCCGCGGTCCACGCCGACGGCGGACTCGCCGGCATCCACTGCTGCGGCAACACCGAGTGGAGCATCCTGATCGACGCCGGCGTCGACATCGTCAACTTCGACGCCTTCGGCTTCGGCGAGACGATCTCGATGTACCCGGAGCACGTCAAAAAGCACCTCGCCGAGGGCAAGTTCCTCGCCTGGGGTATCGTCCCCACCTCGACCGCCATCCGCGAGCAGACCGTCCAAAACCTCGAGGCCCACCTTGAAAAGATGATGGATCTCCTCGCCTCGAAAGGCATCGACAAGAAGACCATCATGGAGCAGGCCATCCTCACCCCGTCGTGCGGCACCGGTTCGATGGACCCCGCCGACGCCGAGAAAGTCTTCGAGACTCTCCAGGCCCTCTCCAAGCGTATGAAACAGAAGTACAGTTTTTAACACCACAACCAAATGGCCGCAAAAGAACGCAAAGAGCACAAAGAGATGAGTTAAGAAACTATAGGAGCATGCTCTATGGGCGACGTGAAAGCATTATGTGATACCGTGCGAGAGATCGCTTACGCAATTCACCTCTACCATGGGCACGGCCATCTTGAGAAAGTATACGAGAACGCTCTTGCTCATCGACTGGAGAAAGCTGGAATCAAGGTTCAGCAGCAATACCCTCTGAAAGTCTACGACGAGGATGGGACGATTCTCGGAGAATATTTTGCTGACCTTTTCGTGGAAGAACGGTTGATCGTTGAATTAAAAGCCTGCCGAACCATTGCAGACGAGCGCATAGCACAGATTCTTGGCTATCTCAAATCTTCCCGGATCGAGGATGGTCTGTTAATCAACTTCGGCAGTTTCAAGTTCGGGATCAAGAAATACACCATGGGGAAAGAAGACAAAGGGCTCTCTGTGTCCTCTTAATTTCAACCGTTTTCTTTGTGTTCTTTGCGTTCTTTTGCGGCAACATCTTATGAGGTATGTGTGAAATTAGCGATCTCGGGCAAGGGTGGCGTAGGCAAGTCGACGGTCTCGGCGGCCTTGGCGCTGATGATGGCGCGGGGGGGGGCGAACGTGCTCGCCCTCGACGCCGACCCCGACGCCAATCTGGCCTCGGCTCTGGGACTCTCAGCCGACGAGCGCCGCGCCATCGTGCCGATCTCGCGGCAGGTCGCCCTCATCGAGGAGCGCACCGGAGCGAAGGTCAAGCAGTACGGACAGATCTTCAAACTCAACCCGCAGGTCTCCGACATCGCCGACAATTTCGCCACGGTTCACAAGGGCGTCGCACTGATCGTCCTCGGCGCCATCGAGAAGGGTGGCAGCGGTTGCGCCTGCCCCGAGAGCGTGCTGATCAAGGCACTCGTCTCCGATCTCGTCCTCCGCAGGAACGAGGCGCTGGTGATGGACATGGAAGCGGGCATCGAGCATCTTGGCCGCGGCACCGCCCAAGGCGTCGACGCTTTGCTGGTGGTCGTCGAACCCGGGCAGCGCGCCGTCGACTGCGCCCTCTCCGTGCTGAAGCTTTCCAGGGATCTGAAAATCAAGAGGATCTACGCCGTCGCCAACAAGATCACCTGCCCCGGTGACGAGCAATTCGTGCGTAACGCCCTCACGGGCATCGAGCTGATCGGCTGCATCCCGCATTCCGAGCGCATCCGCCGCTCCGACATGGATGGCAAGTCCGTCCTGGAAGGACTCGACGTCAAAACCATCTCGATCTTCGAGGAAATACTCAGACGGCTGAAAGGATAAATTTTCTCCGAAAATTTATATGTGGAGGACAGTATGGCAGACGTGCTCAGAGAGAAGTACCAACGGCTGATGGCTGAGATCCAAGAGCTTGAGGACGCCATCGACGAACTCGAGGCAAAAAAACGCAAGACGACGAAGATCCAGGAACAGATTGTCAAACTCCAAGATGAACTGGCACTGAAGCGCAACGAACTCGCCCGAATCAGCGATGGCTGTGGGACACCGCATACCCACTAAGGGAAAGTTCCAAGCTCCAGAATCCAAGCTCCAAATAACATCAAATCAACAAAATAGGAAAAGCCAAAACAGGAATATGAGGAAAAGGTTCAAACGCAAATATCTAAACATCGTCTAAAAATAAAATGGGAAATCACAAAAACGACCTGGAGGAAAGAACTTATGTTTTCGCAATTGATATAAGGGCTTTTTTGAAGAAGTTGCCTTTGGATATTTTCGTAAAGGAAGATGGCCGGCAATTGATCAGATCGTCTGGTTCTGTGGCGGCAAACTATATTGAGGCTAATGAGGCGTTTAGTAAAAAAGATTTTCTTTTGCGCCTTAAAACCTGTCGTAAGGAAGCGAAGGAAAGCGTACTCTGGCTGCGCCTCATAGACGCCAAAGACCATGACGTTGAGAAACAAAAGCTTCAACAAGAAGCAAATGAACTGAAATATATATTTTCATCGATCATCACAAAATCCGCACAATCAGATAGTAAATGAAACAGAGTATCCGTATTATTTTGTGTTTTTGGTTTTCTCTTTTGACTTTGTTTGAATCTTGGAATTTGGAGCTTGGAGCTTTTAATCCATGGGCTATCTAATCGCAGTCACGGGCAAGGGCGGCGTGGGCAAAACCACCGTATCCTCCCTGATCATCTCCCGTCTCGTCGCGCACCGGCGCGGCCCCGTGCTGGCGGTCGACGCCGATCCCAACTCCTGCCTCGACGTGGCCCTGGGCGTCACGGTCAAGAAAACGGTCGGAGGCGTCCGCGAGGAGGCGCGGGAGATCGCCAGCAAAGGCATGGCGGTCGGCATCGCCAAGCAGCAGCTTCTCGAGATGAAGATCGCCGAGAGCCTTGTGGAGACGGAAAACTTCGACCTGCTCGCCATGGGCCGCCCTGAGGGACCCGGTTGCTACTGCTACGCCAACAACGTCCTGAAGGAGTCCATCTCGGGTATCGCCTCGCGATATCCGTATATTGTCATCGACAATGAGGCGGGACTTGAGAATATTTCGCGACGCATCGTCACCAAGATCGATTTACTTCTGATCGTCACCGATCCCTCCCGCAACGGACTGGAGACCGTCAGACGCCTTCATGGCCTCGCCAAGGAGATGGGGGTCTCGTACCGTAAACTGGCGGTCGTGGTCAACCGCGTCAGAGCGGGCGAGCCGCCCCCCCTCGCCATGGAGATCCGGGAAAGAGTTCAGGCAGACGAACTGCTCTGCCTGCCCGATGACGCCGGGCTTGCGGACATCGCGGAAAAGGGCGGACGCGTCGCAGGGCTCCCCGAGGACAATCCCGTCACCGTCAAGATCGACAATTTCCTCCGTTCAATACGAATATTTTAAATAAAAATTTTGTCTGCAAAATTTTTAAAGGAGAAGAAAATGGGCAAAGAACTGGCGAAGAAACCGGAGGACCTCGTCTGTGACGCAGCTTCGGTCGAGACGCTCCTCAAGGCGGGGCGCGACGGGATCGACACCTGCTTCTCGCGGGCCGAGCAGCAGAAGACGACCTGCAAATTCGGGACGGAGGGCATTTGCTGCAAGATTTGCCACATGGGCCCCTGCCGCATCACAGCCAAAGCCCCCAAGGGCGTCTGCGGGGCCGACGCCGACACCATCGTCGCCCGCAACTACCTCCGCGAGGTGGTGGGGGGAACCGCCGCCCACTCCGACCACTGCCGTCACTTAGTGCTGCGCCTCAAAAAGATCGGCGAGGGCCATGGCGGGGGCTACGAGATCAAAGACGAGGACGCCTTGCGCCGCGCCGCCCGCGACTTCAGCGTGCCCGAGGAGGGGAGAACCAAGGAGCAGGTCGCACTTGATCTGTCCAACGTCTTCCTGCACGAGTTCATGAGCCAGGAGGAGCCGCTCAAGACGCTCAAGCTTGCGCCGCTCAAGCAGCAGAACATCTGGAAGGCGCAGGACGTGGTGCCGCTCGGCATCGACCGCATGTGCGTCGAAGCGATGCACCGCACGACGATGGGCGTCGACCACGACTACGTCAATCTGCTCAAGCACGCCTTCCGCACGTCGCTGGCGGACGGCTGGGGCGGCTCGCGGATCGCCTCGATCGTCTCGGACATCATCTTCGGCACGCCCGCCCCGCTCAGAAGCAAAGCCAATCTCGGTGTGCTGGGCGAGAAGACGGCGAACATTCTCGTGCACGGGCATGAGCCCGAGCTTTCCGAGATGCTGGCGATCGCCTCGACCGCCCCCGACGTCATCGAGTACGCCAAAAACGCCGGCCTTGAGGGCGTCACGCTGGCCGGCATCTGCTGCACGGCAAATGAGATCCTGATGCGTCACGGCATTCCGATCGCCGGCAACTTCCTCCAACAGGAACTGGCGATCGTCACCGGCGCCGTCGAGATGATGATCGTCGACGTCCAATGCTGCATGCCCAGCCTGCCCGACGTCGCCAAATCCTATCACACCGAGCTGGTCTCGACCTCCGAGATCGCCAAGACGATCGGGGCGACCCATCTGCACTTCAACGAGGACGACGCCCTCACGTCGGCGAAGGAGCTGATCAAGCGCGCCATCGACAACTATAAGCGGCGCGATCCGGCGAAGGTCATGATACCGAAAGTCTCTTCGCCGCTGGTCGCCGGCTTCAGCGTCGACGCCATCAAATACATGCTCGGCGGCAGCTACCGCGCCTCCTTCCGTCCGCTCAACGACGCCATCATCCAGGGCCGCATCAAAGGCGTGGTCGGCATCGTCGGCTGCAACAACCCCCGCACCGGCAAGATGGACGAGTACACCATCGTCCTCGCCGAGGAGCTCATCAAGCGCAACGTGCTGGTGCTCAAGACCGGCTGCTCCGCCATCGCCTCCGCCAAATGCGGCATGCTCACTCCCGAGACCGCCCTCAGCAAGGCCGGCAAGGGGCTCCGCGAGGTCTGCGAGGCCGTCGGCATCCCTCCGATTCTGCACATGGGCAGTTGCGTGGACAACTCGCGCATCCTCGAGGCCGCCACCGAGATCGTCAAGGAAGGCGGACTCGGCGACGACCTCTCCCAGATCCCGGCGGTCGGCGTCGCGCCAGAATGGATGAGCGAGAAGGCCGTCGCCATCGGCACCTACTTCGTGGCGTCGGGCTGCGACGTCATCCTCGGGCATCCGTTTCACATCGGCGGCTCGGCGAATGTCCAAAAGCTGCTTAACGACGAGGCGACCAAAATGTTCGGCGCCTGCTTCCACGTCTGCCCCGACCCGATGGGCGCGGCTGACAAGATCATGGAGATCCTCGACAAGGCCCGCGAGAAACTCGGCATCAACAAGAAAGCCGAGCGTAAACTCTACGATATGAAAGACAGAAGGGAGTTGAAATAATGTCGAAAATCATTGCCGGCAACGCCATCGATGGCGCGGTGGAATGGGTCGCCAAGGCCGAGGCCAAGGTGGACGAGGCGATCAAACTCAAGGGCGAAGAATTTCCGGTCGCCCTTCCCAACACCGCCTACTATCTCCCTATCGTCTACTCGTTCGAAGGGATCAAGGTCGAGAAGCTCAAGGACATGCGCAAGGTGCTGGCGCGATGCAAGCAACTGCTGCCGCGGCGCCCTTCGGAAAATGTCTGGCTGCCGTACCTTGGCAATACGCTTGACGCCGGCGTCGCCGCGCTCTTCGCGGTCGAGTTGATCGAGACCTGTAAATATGTGATCGGGCCGAATCCGGTCGATGACATCTGGCTGGGCGCGGCGAATGACGTCATCATGCGGGAGCGCGGCATCGAGTTTGTCGACGGCACGGCGCCGGGCTTCGCGGCAATCGTCGGCGCGGCCCCCGACAACAAGACCGCCGTCAAGATCGCCCGCGAGTTGCAGGAGAAGAACATCTACGTCTTCATGGCCGGCGCCACCAATGGCCTCTCCTTTGCCGAGCAGCTTGCCGCCGAGGGGGTTCAGCTGGGATGGGAGACGAGGCTTGTGCCGTTCAGCAAGGACGTCTCCGGCGTCGCCTATATTCTTGGTTTCGCCAACCGCGCGGCGTTGTCGTTCGGCGGCGTCAAGCCCGGCGACTTCAAAGCGAATCTGCTGTACAACAAGAACCGCATCTTCGCCTTCGTGCTGGCACTGGGGACCGTCACACCCGACAAGTATGCGATGGCTGCTGGCGCGATCAACTACGGCTTCCCCTGTCTTGCCGACACCGGCATTCCGGAGATTCTGCCCACGGGCGTCTGCACCTACGAGCACGTCGTCGCCAACGTCCCGCATGAGAAAATGGTTGAGCGAGCCCTTGAGATACGCGGCTGCAAGATCAAGGTCACGAAAGTTCCGATCCCAGTACCCTACGGCGCCGCCTTCGAGGGTGAGCGCATCCGCAAAGCGGACGTGCAGGTGGAGTTCGGCGGCAACATCACGCCCGCCTTCGAGTTTGTCACCTCGGTCGATCTCGACAAAATCAACGACGGCGAAATCGAACTGATCGGCCCCGACATCGACGCCGTCAAGCCCGGCACGGCGCTGCCGCTCGCCATCTGGGTCGAGGTGGCCGGACGCAAGATGCAGTCTGACTTCGAACCGATTCTCGAGCGCCAGATCCATCACCTCATCAACGGCGCGGAAGGCATCTGGCACATGGGACAGCGTGACATCATTTGGACGCGCGTCTCGAAGGGTGGCTTCGCCAAGGGACTGCGACTAAAGCACTACGGCGAGATTCTTCACGCCAAGTTGCTCTCCGACTATCCCGCCATCGTGGACAAGGTCAAAGTGACGCTGATCACCGACAAGGACGAGGTGGAGAAGCGTCTCGCCGTCGCCCGCAAGATTTACGACGAACGCAACCGCCGCCTCGAATCGATGACCGACGAGTCCGTCGACACGTTCTACTCCTGCCTGCTCTGCCAGTCTTTCGCACCGAACCACGTCTGCGTCATCACGCCCGAACGGCTTGGTCTCTGCGGTGCCTACAACTGGCTCGACGGCAAGGCGGCCTACGAGATCAACGAGACCGGCCCCAACCAACCGGTCAAGAAGGGCGAATGCCTTGATCCGCGGCGAGGCATCTGGAAGAACATCAACGAATATGTCTACACCACCAGCCACAAGGCGATCGAAGGCTTTTGCGCCTACTCGATCATGGATCAGCCGATGACCAGCTGCGGCTGCTTCGAGGCCATCTGCGCCTATCTCCCCGAATGCAACGGCGTCATGATCGTCAACCGCGAGTTCCCCGGCGAGACCCCTGTCGGCATGACCTTCTCCACGCTCGCCGGAAGCGTCGGCGGCGGCCAGCAGACGCCGGGCTTCATGGGAGTCGGCAAAGTGTTCCTCACGTCGAAGAAGTTCCTCTACGCCGAGGGCGGCTTCAAACGCCTAGTCTGGATGCCGAAGGAGCTCAAGGAGCTGTTGAAGGACGACCTCGTGAAACGCTTCAAGGAGCAGGGCGTGCCGGACCTGCTCGACAAAATCGCCGACGAGACCGTGGCGACCGACGCCGCTGGTGTTAAGGCCTATCTCGAGAAGGTCGGCCATCCCGCCATCACGATGGAGGATATGGCGTCCTATGCGGTGTCCGCCGAAGCGGCCGCCGCACCTGCCGCGGAGGCACCCGCCGCGGAACAGGCGAGGATCGACGAACCCGCCTCCACCGGCGCGGTGTTCGCCAGCAAACCGAGCGAAGAGACCGCCATCCTCTCCCGCGAGTCACTTGAGGAGATGAAGACGAAGATCGCCCAGGAGCTCACCGCGGAAATCCGCCAGAACGTTATTAAGGATGTTGTCCGCGAGATCATCGGGACACTCAGCCAGAAGTTTCTCGGCGAGACGATAGCCGATAGTTCCTCTTCCGCTCCCGCCGTCGCCGCAAAGCCTGCCGCGACAGTCCGCGTCGAGGTCAAGGGCCCGTCCGCCGCGCAGTTGCTCGCCGCGAACAAGGAGTTCAAACTGCCGAAGGACAAGACTGAGGTTCCGATCTGGCGCGTGAAGCTTGGCGCGACAAAGGCCGAGGGCGGCACCCGCGGCAAGAGCTATGAGATCGGCGGAGCGAGTTGCATGCCGTTCCACCTCTGGGAGGGAGAAATGCCAAACCGTCCGCTCGTGGCCATGGAGGTGTTCGACGTTGTCAGCGAGAAGTACCCCGCTTCTCTCCGCGCCATATACGGCAGTCTGCTGGAGAAACCCGCCGAGATGGCCAAGCTCTGCGTCGAGAAATACGGAGCTGACCTCGTCAGCGTCCGTCTCGACGGCACGCACCCCGAGCGCGGCAACCGCACGGCCGAGCAGGCGGCGGCGCTGGTCAAGTCCGTCTTGGCGGCAGTCGACGTCCCGCTGATCGTCACCGGCCACAACCACTTCGACAAGAACAACGAGGTGATGAAGGCGGTGGCGCAGGCGTGCGCTGGCGAGAACCTTCTGCTCAACTGGGTGGAGCAGAACAACTACCGCACGATCGCCGGAGCCGCCATCGGCTATGGCCACAGCATCGTGGCCCAAAGCCCGATCGACGTCAACATCGCCAAGCAGATCAACATCCTGCTCACCGGCATGAACGTGAAGCCCGAACAGATCGTGATGGATCCGATGACCGGCGCGGCCGGCTACGGCATCGAGTACACCTACTCGGTGATGGAGCGCATCCGCCTCACGTGGCTCGGTGGCGACAAGATGCTGGCCGGCCCGATGATCGTGGCCCCCGGCCAGGAGTGCGCCAAGATCAAGGAGGCGAAAGCCCTCGAGAAGGACTTTCCCGCCTGGGGCGACCTCGGCACCCGCGCCGCCGCATGGGAGCTCACCACGGCCGTCAACCTCCTCTACGCCGGCGCCGACATCCTCGTGATGTACCACCCGGACGCCGCCGTCGAGACGAAGAAGACGATTCTACGGCTGATGGACGGAAAGGCAAAGTGAAAAGTCAGATTTAGGAAGTCAGATTTAGGAAGTAAAGAAAATGGGAAACATAACTAAAAGCGACTTAAAGGATCGGACGAAGGCGTTCGCATTGAGAATCATGAAGCTGGTCGGTGCGCTGCCCAATGACACTGTAGGTCGAGTGATAGGCAAACAACTGGTCAGATGTGGAACATCAGTTGGAGCCAACTACCGCTCGGCATGCCGCGCAAGGTCGCATGCAGACTTTGTCTCGAAGTTAGGCATTGTTTTGGAAGAGGCCGATGAAAGCGAATTCTGGCTTGAGCTGATAATTGAAGGAGAGTTGATGGACGAAAAGCGTGTGACGCCGTTGTTGGAAGAAAGCACCGAACTCGTCGCAATATTTTCATCATCTTTATGTACATCGAAACACAAGCCTTCCAAGTTTCCCACTTCTTAAATCTTAAATTTTAAATCTTAAATTGTCAGAGGTGATTTATGGCTTTAACAGGTTTACAGATTCAAAAACTTTTACCCAAGACGAACTGCAAGGAATGCGGTTCGAACACCTGCCTCGCCTTCGCCATGAAGCTGGCGGCGAAAAAGGCGGAGCTGTCGCAGTGCCCGTACGCTTCCGACGAGGCGAAGCAGGTGCTCGGAGCGGCCAGCGAGCCGCCCGTCAAATGCGTCGAGCTCGGTCCTGAAGGCAAACTGAAACTCGGTGCGGAAACCGTCCTCTACCGACACGAGAAAACGTTCGTCCATCAGACCGCCCTCGCCGTCAACATCGACGACGCCGCCCCAGCGGTGGAGATCGACGCGGCCGTGTCGGCGATCAGCGCGTACGTGCTCGAGCGTGTCGGCGAGAAGCTTGTAGTCGACATGATCGCTGTGACGAACAAGAAGCTTGATGCGTCTGGCTTCGCCACCTTGGCGAAAAAAATCTACGAGGTGGCCAAGCGTCCGTTAATCCTCCGAAGCTCAAACACCGCAGCCCTTGCCGCCGCGTCCGCTGCCGTCAAAGGCTCGAAAAGTGTCATCGCCTCGGCCACCGCGTCGAACGCTGACGTGCTGCGCAAGATCGCAGAGGGGAACGAATACGCCTTGGCCGTGACCGGGAAGAGCCTCGACGAGATCGCCGCCATTTCAGGAAAGCTCCGCGAGACCGGCTTCACCAATCTCTTCCTCGAGTTCCAGACCGCGTCTTCGCTTGCCGGGCAGTTCCAGCACAACTCGATCGCCCGCCGCGCGGCGCTGAAGGACTCCTTCAAGCCTTTCGGGCACGCCACGCTCCACTTCATCGAGGGAGGCAGCCCTTTGGAAGTCGTCGTTGAAGCCACGAACGAGATCAGCAAGTACGGCGGCATCTGTGTGCTGCCGAAGTTCGACCCCGCGCTGCTGGCTCCGCTGATGACGCTGCGGCTCAACATCTACACCGATCCGCAGAAGCCGATCCAGGTCGAGCCGAAGATCTATCCCGTCGGCGAGCCGAACGAGAACTCGCCCGTCTTCGTGACCACCAACTTCTCGCTGACCTACTTCATCGTCTCGGGCGAGATAGAGAACAGTGGCACGAGCGCCTGGCTCGTCGTCCCCGAGTGCGAGGGGATGAGCGTGCTGACCGCCTGGGCGGCTGGCAAGTTCTCAGGGGCGTCGATCGCCAAGTTCGCCAAGGAGATCGGACTCGAGGGGAAGGTCAAGACGCGGCAGATCATCATTCCCGGCTATGTGGCGCAGATCAGCGGCGAACTCGAGGAAAGCCTCCCCGGCTGGAAAGTGCTCGTCGGGCCGCAGGAAGCCGGCGACATCGAGAGCTTCGTCAAAGCCCGCCTCCACGCCGGATGAAAGCCGCCGCCGTGGAAAGTGGCGGACGGCTTATTTGAAGGGGTTGACAATACGGACGCCGCAGATGCGCTGACCATGATTGAAGTCTTCCGTCCAGAGCTCCGCGCATTTCGCCTTGTCGGCGGCGGTGACGATCAACGCGTCCCAGAACGAGAGTTCATGACGCAGGGAGATCTCGGTTGCCTTCATCACAAGCTCGACATCGACAATCACCACTTCGTTGATGGAAATGTCCTCGAGCATTTGCTTGGCGTCAAGAGAGGCGATCCCCAGCTTTCGGGTCGCCGTCACGTAAAACTCTTGCAACACCTGCGTGGAGAGAACGCCAGAGAGTTGGGTTCCAAGTCTGTTAAGGGATTTCCGTGCGTTTGTCCGCTTCTCCCCCGCACTTGCGTCCACCGCATATGCCCACACATTTGTGTCAACAAAAATTTTAGACATCGTAGAGATCCTTGCGGCTCCATCTCTTTCCTTTGGAATCGCCGCAGGCACTGTCCGCATGCGCGAAAAAATCATTCTGCCATTTTTTCGCCCGATGTTTGCCTGAAACCGTGTTATGAAGCAGATGACGGATCAAACCATTTAAACTGGTATGATGCTGCCGGGCATATCTCCTTCCAGCCACCAACGTCTCCTCGTCGATCGACAGTGTCACGTTAGGCATGAGATCCTCCAGGTTTTACCGTATTTCACACATACTATGTGCGAAATCATCATTTTTTTCAAACCGAATCCCGTAAGGTGTCCGAGACGACTACGGTTGCATGAGCGGCACCCCAAGGCGATAGTATCACAGCACCACGCAAAATCCGCTACACCAAGGAGGTTTGACATGCTAAAGGAAATATCAGTCAATACGTTCATAGCGAAGACTCATGACCTGTGGTCGAATCAATGGCTTCTCCTGACGGCGGGGGACTTCGCCTCGGGCGAGTTCAACTGCATGACGGTCGGGTGGGGGGCGTTCGGCACCATGTGGCGCAAGCCATTCGCTCAGGTGGTGGTCAGACCGACACGCCACACCTTCGGCTTTCTTGAAAAACACGACACCTTCACGCTCTGTGCTTTCTCGGAGAAGCACAAAAAGGCGTTGACGCTCCTCGGCTCGAAGTCAGGACGGGACGGCGACAAGATCAAGGAATCGGGACTGACCCCGAAGAAGGCGTCCGTCGTCGCCGCACCCGTCTACGAAGAAACCGAGCTTGCCATCGAGTGCCGGAAAATCTACTGGGACGACTTCGATCCCTCACGCATCCTCGACGCGTCCGTCCATGAACTCTATCCCCTCAAGGACTACCATCGGATCTACTACGGGGAGATCGTGGCCGTCCGCGGCATCGACGCGTATCGGATGTGAACATCTGTTCCCATGAAAATTAACGCAAAACTCATAGCCGTATTCTTTTTAGGATTTGCTCTCGCGTTAGTTGTCGGCATCGTAATATTCATTTTCTCCTTTGTCAACCAAGTTAGAAATTACGGAATAATGTTCGCCCCAGAGGTCTACACAGACCAGCAGGTCAGGGAAGCCTTCTGCCGTGGAAATGGATGCCTACCAGAACTTCCGCCAACATCACATAAACTCATTTTTGTTCAAGGTGGTGGCTGTGACCCTACATATTTTAAAGCATTTACGGCATCTAAGGATGACTGCGAAAAATTCATTACTGATTTTTCACGGGAAAACTCTGCTCTGACAAAGAAGGATTTTTCTTGCGAATTAACTAAGGATCCAAGGTTTCCAGCTACTTTTTTTCACTCAAATGGAAAAATTTTTCTCCATCATTATTTGGCAAATATGATGAATTATGGCCAAGGGATTATTGGAGGATAAATGAGGTCAGAGAAGGGGCTTACTTTGACGACCAATTTCTATTTCTACTTTATGATACTATCAATTCGAGAATCTATATAATCTCTTATACAAGGTAAACAAAACGGATAGCCGAACGTTTCGGGAAACAGACTATCTCATCGTGATGGTGGCTTACTCATTACGACCGTCAGGGGAATCAACTGGAACGCCATATCGGGAAAATGAATGCTCAATCGGCTCCTTATTCGCGCCTCCACTTCGGCAATGCGCGCCAACACCGTGTGGGGCTCGAAGAAAAGCTCCAATTCCACGAACCGCTTGTTTCCGCTGCGGCGGGTGTAGACGGTGCCGATGTTCGCATAGTTGGCGTATTCACTCGTTAAAACCTCCAAGATCTTCAATTGATCCTCCTCGGGCAACGGAAGATCCATCAGGACTTTGAAGTTCTCCACCACAAGCCGTCCGCCGTTGACCAGCATGTAGACGGTGAGGAGCACCGTCATCACCGTATCGGTCATCGATGCCATCCGTCCCATGCCCATCCGCTCAAAGACCATCGCCATGCTCAGCGAGGCGATGACGCAGACATCCGTCACTAACGCCACTTTGTACGTCACCACATACGACGAACCCATGGATGAGCCGGCGCGGCTTCGGCGGACTATGCGCGAGGTCATTACCAACAGCCCCGCGGAACGAATGAGAGACAGCGCCATGGGAATCTGACTGATCCCGAACAAGATCGCATGCTGCGGAGTGAACAGGCGGTTGATGGCGGCATAGATCAGGAATCCCGCCGTAGGAATGAGTAAGGCGCCATACAGGAGTCCAGTGAAATTCTCGAGCTTGCCGACGCCATACGGAAACGTGAAAACGCTTTTCTTGAGCATGGCGCGGATGGCGATGAAGGCGAACAGGTTGACGACAATCGACAAGCCATAGTCGAGAGCCACCGTGCTAATCGTCAAGGAGCCCGCCGCCATTCCAACGGCGGCGAACAGCAGGGTCAGCGGAATCAGCGAGCCAAAGCCCCAGTCCACCACACGGCGGAGATCGCGCAATTCCTGGGTTGAGTCATTCGCGGCAGGCGAATCCATATTGTCTAAACTCCAGGGAAGCGGCCGCGCCGCTGCCATATCATTCCACGTCGTAGACGAGGAACTCGCATTCGATGTCGCCGTTGTAGAGCGGCTGGCGAAAAACCGGGCGCATCGGCAGGGATCGGGCGATCTCCGGCCCGCCCACTAAAAGGCAGATCCGCCAGCCGTGCATTTTCGAAAACACCGACGCCATGAGACGGTAGAGCTCCACACCCGCGGCGAGGCGGTGTCCGTAGGGGGGGTTCGTGATCACGTAGCCTGGCCCGCCCGACGACTGCAGCGCGGCAAGATCCGCCTCCCTTATCGATATTCTGACGCCGGCCGACTTCGCATTCGCCGTGGCCGCCGCGGTCGCCGCCGGATCGACGTCCGATCCGACGATCCGCGGCGGCTGTCCATGAGCCAACCGCCTCGCCTCCCCGCGGAGCCGCGCCATGGCCTCTCGCCCCTCGTCGTTGAAGTCCGCCCAGCGTTCGAAGCCGAAGCGGGGGCGGAAGATTCCCGGGGCAACGCCCTTGGCCCACAGCGCAGCCTCGATCGGTATCGAGCCGGAGCCGCACATGGGGTCGAGCAAGGGCACGCTTTTGTTCCAGCCGGAAAGGCGCAGCATCGCGGCGGCGAGCGTCTCCTTCAAGGGGGCCTCGCGGGCGGCGACCCTGTATCCTCTTCTCTGCAAAGGTGTTCCCGCCATATCAAGATAGATCGTCGCCTTGTCGCGGAAAAGCCGGACGAAGACGTGGAGATCCGGATCGTCGCGGCTCACAGATGAGCGCTCGCCACAATCTTTCCGGAGGCGGTCGGCGATGGCATCTTTCACCTTCAAGGCGGCGAAGTCGGTGTGCGTGATCGCACTGGAGCGCGAGGCGGCCGAGACGGCGAAGGTGAGCGCTGGCGTGAGATACCGCCCCCATTCGACGCCAACCGCTCCTGCGTAAAGCGCGTCGGGATCGGGAGCTTTGAACTCCGCAAGAGGCAGAAGGACGCGTTGGGCGGTCCTCGACCACAGGCAGACGCGCCAGGCGTCCTCAAGCGTGCCGGCAAAGCCGACGCCGCCTGAGATCTCATGCAGGTGTTTGAGCCCTAATTCGGCCAGTTCCTCGCGCAAAACCGACTCGCACCCCTTCGCCACAGAAACGAAAAAATTCATGATAACATCTCTTTTGCGACATAAAGCTCAACAACCGCAATAAAAAAAGGAAACAGCCACCACCCTCATGCAAGGCGGGCCGCTCACGCGGCATCCGGACGACTGACTCCTCAGGACGCAGTTCACCGCGGCTAATTGCGGGCACGCTCCGCATTGCTCAGAAGCTCATGCCGGCTCCCGGCAGCTTCATAATCTTCGGGATCGGAACTTCGAGCAGTTCGGACGCCTTTTGCAAAGGAGTGTTAAGGCGAAGGGTCAAGGCGGCGGTCGTGTCCGTGGCGGAGATGGTGGCATCGGAAATGCCGAGAGCCCGCAGCACGCCAATCGCCATGATCGCATCACCATAGACGCCCATGTGGACACCATCGCCGGTGAGTTTCAGATCGGCGGGCTTCTTGGCGATGGCTTTGAGAAACATGCCGTGGAGGTCGACGAACTCACATTTCTTCTCGGCCGCGACGCTTTTCATGGCGTCCACGTACAGCACCAGCCGCTTGTTCCCCTCCGAATTGGGATCCTCCTGGATCACCGTCGGGGCCAGCAGCACGGCTTTCGTCCCGGCCGCCTGCGCCTTGTCGACCATCTTCGCCACGTTCTCCTTATAGGCGGCGAGCACGGCAGGATCATGCGGCTGGCCGACGCGGTGCCAGACATCGTTGATGCCGACGCTGATGAAGGCCCACGCCGGTTTGTCAGCGAGTTTCATGTCCTTTTCGAAACGCGGCTCCATGTTCTCGGCCTTCTGCCCGCTGACGCCGGTGTTGACAAACGGCGGCAGCTTGAGGTCGGGACACTTCGTTTTGAGGACGAAGTCGACGAGGCGGACATAGCCGGCTTGCTGGGTGATGCTGTCACCCATGAACGAGATCTTGTCGCCGGGTTTCACCAGTGGGGCGGGCGGGGGATTCACCGCCGGTTCGACGAGCCCCTCGGCGTCGGCCAGGATTTTCGCCAGATCCGGCTGGGAGGCGGCGGGCTGCTGCGCAAGCCCCGTAAAGGCTGCCGCCATTGAGAAGAGAGCCACACCGAACTTCCACGTGATACCTTTACCGCTATTCTTTGTCATTGTTTCCTCCTGCAAGATACATACTTTATGCACACATAGCACGACAATACCCGCGCTGGCGTCACACCGCAAGCGCAAATGCGGAACATTGCTTAGCGTAAGCCAAGGCGGGCAGACGACAATCCAAAGCGGTGTTGGAATAATTCCCTTCCCCGCTTAGATTACTGCTTTCCCGCAGACGGTGGCACGCATGTCCGCCGCACGGTCATGACGTTGAATATTTTGCACGCGAGACACACACCATGAGAGTCCTATCAGGCATTCAACCGACGGGGTCGCCCCATCTAGGCAATTTTTTTGGGATGATGCGGCCGGCCGTGGAGCTGCAGAACTCGGGCGAGGCGTTTCTATTCATCGCCGACTACCACTCGCTGACGACAACACCGGATCCGCAGGATCTCCGCCAGCGCGTGCTGGACGTCGCGATCGATTTCCTCGCCTGCGGACTCGACACCTCGAAGACCGTCTTCTTCCGCCAGTCCGACGTCCCGCAGGTCGCCGAGTTGACGTGGATTCTGAACTGCGTGACACCCGTCGGCCTGCTCGAGCGCTGCCACAGCTACAAGGACAAGGTGGCACATGGGAAACCGGCGAACAACGGTCTTTTCTCATACCCTGTGCTGATGGCGTCCGACATCCTCATCTGCAAATCCACCACGGTTCCCGTGGGGAAGGATCAGAAGCAGCACGTCGAAGTCGCCCGCGACATCGCCCAGCGTTTCAACAACCAATACGGTGAGGTGTTCGTGCTGCCCGAACCGCTGACCCGCGAGGAGGTGGCGGTGGTGCCTGGGACGGACGGACAGAAGATGTCCAAGAGTTACGGCAACACCATCGAGCTCTTCGGCGAGGAAAAAAAGCTGCGGAAGAAGTTCATGAGCATCGTCACCGATTCGACTCCCGTTGAAAGCCCGAAGGATCCGGAGAGCTGCCCGGTGTTCGCCCTGTACAAGCTTTTCGCAACTCCCTCGCAAGTGGAGGAGATGGCCGCCCGCTTCCGCGCCGGAGGGCTCGCCTACGGTGTGGCGAAGCAGGAATTGTTTGAGATGTTCTGGGAGCGGTTCGCCCCACTGCGTCAGCGCCGGGCGGAAATCGCCGGCGAGAAGGGGTACATCGAATCGATTCTGAAAGCCGGAGCCGAAAAGGCGAGGACGGTGGCCGAGACGACGATGGACGAGGTCCGCCGCGCCGTCGGCCTGCGCTGATGTAAGTCCAGCGAGAGCCGCAAAGACCGCAGAGAGCACAAAGAAGGCAACAGAAAGTTTCACGCATGATTTCAAAGATCGCCGGAATCCTCGACGAGGTCGAACTGGAGCGCGTGACGGTTGACGTCAACGGCGTCGGCTATGAACTGCTCGTCCCCATGAGCACTTACGACCGACTCCCCCGCCAAGGGGAGCGGGTCGTTCTGCAGGTGCTCATGGATGTCCGCGAGGATGCCATCACCCTTTTCGGGTTCGCCACGAAGTCGGAAAAGCAGCTCTTCGAGACGGTTCGAAGCGTCTCGGGCATCGGTCCGAAGACGGCGTTGAGCGTCCTGAGCTGCATGCCTGTCGAGTCGTTCTGCGCGGCGATACTGACGGGGGACACGAAAAGCCTCGGCAAGATCGGCGGCGTGGGGAAAAAGACGGCTGAGCGGATGATTCTCGAACTGAGGGACAAGGTGGAGGCGGTCTCGCCCGACGCAGCCTTCAAAAAGTCGGCGCTCCCCGATGCGGTGGGCACAAGCGTGGAGGAGGCGTCACTGGCGCTGATCCAACTGGGATTCAAGCCGGAGACCGTCAGGAAAGCCGTGCACAAGTTGGCGTCAGAATTGGAGCCAGACGAGTGCAACAGTGAGAATCTTATCAGGAAGGCGCTGCAGTTTTTGAACTCGTGAAAGGCTATAGTAAGAAATAGCCGCTATCGGTGGGCCTGGGGGGGGGGGGAACCTCACTCATTGTTGTTGAACTGAACGCTTTTGACAGTCATCTGCCCATTCTCGTCGGTTGACAGCAGGCACACGTAATAGACTCTCACCCACTCATTCTTCTCATCGACATCGTCGACATACGACTTGACGAAATAATTCCCCTCCCCCTTGCTCTCCACGTCGACCATGAAACTCCAAGGGAATTTCGCCTTCGCGGGACTTCTGAGCCGGCTGGAGACGGCGATTTTACTGCGTTCGAACGCCTCCTCCTCCGAATATACCATCCTCCCGACTTTTCCGGGGATGAAGCGCTTCAGCAGGCGGGTGGGAGTGTAGTCCATGAGATAGGCGACCGAGACGAGAAGCACAAGGGCATAGCAGGAGAACTGGAGAATAACGTGTCTTCTGAAAAAACGCGCGACGGCTTGCGGGGGGTTGGCGCACCATCGCCCAGCCCACCGCATGGCGACGATGAACCAGTTCGCAGATGGTGGCTTCACGAACTCGGGGGGAAGCGAGGCGTCTTTCAAGTTGATCGCAGTAAGAATTCCCCCGCAATGGACGCAGGTGACGAGGTCGTCGCTCATCCTCCGCTCAGGCGACTCCTTGGCGTCAAGAGCGAATTCCTTCCCACAGTGAATGCATCGTATAGTCATTATATTGTCGTTATTCATTTCCGTGTCGCCTTCTACGCTTACATCGTTTGAAAAACTTCATGCGCACGCAGCGTTAGATCCGTAGGTTAGGTACGGAAATGAATATGGCTGCATGTTTCAATTTCCGTCGCGGCGTGGAGCGCCACTGTTCTTATAGCACCAAAACCCTACGTTGGCGAGTGTCTTTCGCGGCAAAAATACGGAGGGTACATGCAGATCGTGCGTTACGCTTGGGATGAAATGGCTTGCAGAAGGTCGCGGGTCTGGATTGGTTTCATCAAAAATTCCTGAACCCCCATCTTCAGAAAATCCTCTCGCTGATCCTGCGTGAAGGAGTTGCTCATGACGATAACCGGCAACACGTCGTACCTGTGGTCCGCTCTGAGAGCGGACAACAACTCATATCCTTTCGTCGAGGGGCCGCCCGCCTCGACCAGCAGTAAGTCAACCGCCCCGGATGCCACGACTTTAAAGCATCCCTCGGGGCTGTGGGTGGCCGAGCACCCCATCCCCGACTCGCCAAGAATCCGCTCGATCTGATGGAGATTTTTCTTGTCCTCGTCGAAGACAAGCACGCGGATCTGGCGGCTACCCGACTGCGTGGGAGGCCTCTGCGTCGGGATGCGGAACTGTTTCGGCGGTTTCTGGACAGGAATTCTGATGTTGCTCGCCGTATGAGCGGAGGAGGTCTCGGTGCCGACGGCGACGCATTCCGTCTTCGGCAGACTTAGGCGAAACTGGGTAATCTGCCCCTCGACCTCGACCTCCAGCCTCCCGCTGAGCAACTGGGCGTTGGAGACGGCGCTGACCAACCCCAATAGGCGGGCGTTGGTGAGGTACGGCGTCAGGTCGAGATCTTTGCTCTCGTTGCCGGAGAACAGCGCGCACAGCGTGTCGGACGGACCGCTCGTGCTCGCCCGCACCCCAAAGACGATCTCATGCCGTGAGGCTTCAAACGTGAACACCAATTCCGTCTCCCTGTTGGAGGACTGCACGCAGTACGCCAGGATGTTGCTGAGGACATGGAACAGAATTCCCCTGTCCGTTTTCAACTCCCTCGGGAAATTGCCCGAATACACATGCTTGAAGGCGATCTGTTTGGCGGCGATGGACTGCTGGTGCGCGTCGACAAGCTCTTTCATGAAGGCTGTCGTCTCAAACTCCTTCTTCTTCACCTCGACCCCATTCTTCTCGAGCCGCGAGAGCTCTCCCATTGTCGAGATAATGCCCTGCAAATCGTCCGCGCTCTCCCTGATCGACATCATGACCTGCTCCAAGGACTCGTCATATCTCCCGTGGGTGATTTGCTCGAGGACGACGTTCGAGTGTTCGACGATGCTGTTCAGCGGCGAGCGAAGCTCATGCGAGATGTTGTGGAGAAACTCGGTTTTCATGCCGTTGGCCTTCTCCGCCTCGCCGCGCGCTTTTTTCTCGCGCTCATAGCTGTTCCTCAGCTTGACGATCGAATGCTGGAGCCGGTCCTTCATGTGCCCGAGGGCTCGGACCAGCTCCCCGAGCTCATCCTTGCTCTTCGTCCGCAGCGTCATCGTGAAGTCCCCTAAGGCAAGCCTTCGGGAAAGATCCAAAATGGGACCGAGCGGACTGATGACGCTTTGTATCAAATAATAGGAGAGGGCGAGAAAGAGGAAGACATCCAGCACCACAACGCCGGCGGCGAGGAACATGAAAACCTTCACCCGTTCGTGGGCGACCACCACCTGGGCCGGGGTGAGCTGGAATTGACGTTCCAGATCATCGACAAGCCAGAACGTCTGATACGCGAGGAACGCGCAGGCGACCACCACGGCCAAGAGCGACAGAAGGCAAATATGGATGAATAATTTTTTCGCGATGCGCATAGATGCCACAGAGGGATGTGAGGGACGCGGAACTTTCTCAGCTACCAGTTTTCATGGCGCCGCGTGCGCGCCCCGGCTATTGGAGCAGCTGCTCGACCTTGGAGGCGACCTCCGGATCCACGGCTATTGCCTTCTTGGCGTACTTCACCGATTCATCGTATTTGCCATACCAGTCGGAAAGCACCGCAGCGACAAGGAAGTCGTTCGCCGCGTCCGCGGCGAACGACTTCTTCTTATTCGGATCGCTGACTTGCAGTTTCTTCTCGGCGAACGCCTCGATAAACTTGAGGACTTGGGGCAGCGCCAACTCCGCCCACTGGATCTTCTTCTTGCCGCCATCCTGCAGAATCAGCGTCAAGGTGTCTTGGGAAAGCATGATGCTTGACACCCGGAGGGTCTCCCCTGACTTCAATGCGACGTTTCCGCCGTCGAACTGGTACTGCGGATTGAGTTTGAACAGCTTGACGATGTACTGCTTGGTCTGACTCACGCATTCGAAGCGGGCCTTCTCCGACTCCTTGACGGCGTCAGGGATGCCCGACAGGTATTTCATGAAGTCGTCCTGGCTGAAAGACAACGTGTCGGGTTTCGGCCTGCCAGCGGCGAACGTCCTTCTTCCCTGAAGCACTGCCACGGTCGTACCCCCGACCGCCGGAACCGCCTTGCCTGCGTCACCTGATGGCCGCGGTTCCTTCGCCGCTGCGGGCGCGGCCGAGAACGATTGCGGAGGCGACGCCTTCACCTTCGATTTGCCCACTAGAGGCTCAAGTTCAGCGGGGTTGCCCTGCCCCATCATCAGCCAGCGGTACCACCGCTCGTTGGCTCTTTTCCGCCACGCCCCCGTCCAGTGCTCCTCTGGGATCCTCGCATTGACGTACTCGTTCCAGTCGACCGTCCACTCGGCGGAGGGACGCTGGTTGTACAACGCCCTCAGACAGATGGCAAGCCGCGCCATAGCTTGATGCCCAGGCTTCTCTTCTGTCATTCGTTTCTGAAGATAATCTGCGGAGTAATCGTCATTTGAGAGGAACCGCAGCACCTCGACCGCGGGATCCGAACGGGAAACGCCGACAGCCTCAAGCTGTTTCGCCAGCACCTCGCATCTCTGCTTCGCACTCTCGTCGTCTACGAGATAGTAGCCAAAACCGAGTTGAACCCCCGCCTGCTTCTTGACCTCGACACTTACCACCTCCGCCGACTCCAATGCCTGTTTGGCGACGTCAACGCCGTCGATGGGGTTTCCCTCCCGGAATGCGGAGGTCGCATACGGGATCAAGTCGGTCGACGGGTCTTTGCCTGAGTTTTTCACCAGGTGGTCCTTCAGCACGAACACGAACACCGCAACCAAGACGATCCACACGACAAGGTGGGTCAAAATAGAGACAAGTCCCGCTCGGAAAGATGGGCCGGAAACGGCATGCTGCTCAGGCGACTCCTCCAAAGAGTCGACGGGCGCCGCTTGGCGCCCCGCAGGTGGCGTGGAACTTTTCCGTTTCTTCACCGCCGCCGCCTTCTCGCTCTTCAGAAACTCGTCAGCGACTTGGCGGATCTCGTTGTAGCGGGGTCTTTCATCGGGGTCCCGGGAGAGCATCCGCATGATAAGCGAGGAGATCGCGGCGGGGACCTCAGGGTCGATTTTCCGCGGATCCACCGGATCCTTCAGAAGTCTGTCCTTGATCAGCGTGTTAATGTCCGTGGAGTCGAACGGCGGCAGTCTCGTGAGCATGTGGTAGAACGTGGCCCCAAGGCTATAGATGTCCCCCATGTAGTCCTCTTTGCCGTTGATCACTTTCTCAGGACTGACATAAAGAGGGCTCAACCAGGCTTTCGTAAGGTCGTCGATCTCCTTCGACCGCGTGTCATAGATCGCCTGCGAGATTCCGAAATCGCCGATTTTCGCATTGCCGTCGTTGTCGAGAAGAATATTCGCCGGCTTCACATCGTGATGGATGATGCCATGCCGGCGGGCGCAATCCAACCCGTCGGCCACGTTCCTTAACCATGCGACGGCCTTGTCGATCGGCAACGGCAACTTGTTGTCGAGTATCTTGTCCAGCGAGCCGCCGCCCATGAACTGCATGACCAGGTAGGGCTGGTTCTCGAACTCGCCGCAGGTGTAAATAGGAATGACATGGGGGTTGTTGACCGTTGCGGCCGTCCGTCCCTCGTGCAGAAAGAGTTTCGACCTCTCCCCCTGGCTCGCCACCTCGGGATTCAGGATCTTTATCGCAACCTCCCGGTCAAGCGCAAGGTCAAGCGCCCTGTACACGGTCGCCATGCCGCCAACACCGCCCGGCTCCTCCAGCAGATAGTTGTCGAACCACTTGGGGACGATGATCGACGCCTTGCACTCGGGGCAGGCGAATTTCGAGAAAGAGGGAAGCTCCGTCACATCCAGTTTTTGTCCGCACGTGAAGCAGCTTATCTTCAGCGTCTTCTTCTCGACAGGGGGAGGCTTCACCTCTTTGACGCCCACATCGAAAGGCGCGCCCTTCGCAAGCTGTTCCTGCTCCTGCGCGAGAAGCTCCTTGATCGCGGAGCGGGAGATGGAGATGGTGGGATTGTCCTCGGCAGCCTTCATCGCCGCGGTGTCTTCAATATTTTCCATACCGGCGGCGGACGGCGGAACAGGCGCGGGAGCGGAAGGCAGGGTGGCACCCTCCTGGGGCTTGTGCACGGCTTTGTCTTCTATATTATCCGTCTGCGCCATATATCGACCAAGCTTTCACTGCGGAATCCATGTTTCCGCTATTGAATTAAAGGGCAAGAAATGCAAACGGCTACTATACCGCAAGAGGGAAAAAAACACAAACACGCTCGTTTTTCACGGGCATGGTGGTACATTCCCCCCATGAAGTACAAGCATGCCACACTAGCCGCCGCGCTGCGCCGGTTGCTGCTGCCTATTCTCCTCGTCTCATTTGTCGGCGGCGCCGCCGCTGAGGCGACACTGTCCCCCTCCGTCATTGACGGGGGTGGAGGACTTAGCTCGGCATCGAACATCTCGGCGGTCCTCACCACCGGGGGGGTCTACGGTCTCGCCTCCTCGGAGAATTACCGGGCGGTTTATGGATACGTCGCCCAACTGACGCCGATCTCGTCGGCGCAGCTGACGCTCACCTGCTCGCCCGAGGCGGGGGGAACCACGACGCCAACTCCGGGAACACAGACGATCTACGTGGGTGACCCGTATAGCTTCACCGCGCATCCGAACGAAGGCTATTCCTTCACGCAATGGATCGGCTCTGAATTGGCCGCGATCGCCTCGCCTACCTCGATATCGACCACCATCGCCGTGAAGGGTGACGCGTTTATCACCGCCGAGTTCGCCCTCGTTCCAACCAGCTATGTGGCGGTCGGTTCAGCGATCAGCGTGACCGCCGAGAGTGTCGGTCTCCTTCAGTTCACCCGCAATCCGAAGGTCTACACCTCGCCCGACGGGACAAGCCAGACGCCCATGTCCCTTGCGGCAAACGTCTCGGCGAAGACGCCTGTGCCATCTGTTTTGGCCGTTTGGAAGAAAAGCCTCCTCATCTACAACAAGAAGGATTACACGGGCAAGCAGATCGGCAAACTCCTCGTCGCAACGCCGATGACGAATGTGCGCCAAGGCTACCTGTACGCCTCCTCCAGCGAGATCGGGAAAACTCCGGTGAGGCTCAACGAGATCATCTATTTCGCCGCCCCCACCCTCTCCGCCGTCTCAACCCCATCGCCCACGAACCCCAAAGACGTCTTCACGGTGGAGGGCACCTATTTCGGTAAAAACGCCCCGAAGGTGCTCATCGAATACCAGACGGCAAACGGACTTTACAAGTACGCCTCAGCCAAGATCGACAAGACGGCGACCTACCGCTACAAAGACGCCACCGGGAAACCGCTGAAGAGCTGCCGGAAAATCCTCGAGACCGACACTGTCGACGAGAAACCGGTGGGCTACAGCCAGGTGACCGCCGCCTACCCCTCTCTTCCCAAAAACGCCATGCCATCCTCGTACGTGGTCCTCGACAACGGCTGCGGCATGGCCGCCTACCTCATGCCGGCCAACCCCACCGCATCCGTCCCCAATGGGGATTCGGGAAAATAGTGTTCGATTAGGATACTGTTAAAGAAACAAGGCGGGCTTGCCCGCAAATCCGAAATCCGAATATCGAAATCCGAAGTAAATTCGAAATTCAAATCCCGAATGAATGAAACAAAACAGTTCAACAGCGTTTCCCGCTGTTTCGGATTTCGTGCTTCGAGTTTCGGATTTATCAAACGCCACAGACGTGGAACAATAAAGTATATGCCATAACTCATCGGGGTGTTATACCGCATGAGACGTAACCTCCTCAAGCTAACGACCGCGGGTTTCCCGACTCTCGCACTTCTCGCGTCAGCATCGCTCGCACTATCCACCCTGGCAGGCGAGCGGGCCGAGACTTCCAACTCTCCCCCCCCAGCAGTTGTGGCGGTTCCCGCGACAACTCGCGAGGTCGCGACCTCGAATCAACGGATTGGGCAGATCGTCCCTGACGACATCGTGGAGCTTGTCGCCCGCGTCGAAGGCTTCCTCGTCAAACGATGCTTCGAGGAGGGCAGCAAGGTCAAGAAAGGCGATCTGGTCTTCCTGATCGAACAGGACCAGTACAAGGCGGAGCTCGAGGCGGCCAAAGGAAGCCTGAAGAAAGCCCAGGCGGCGCTTGACAACGCCAACATCGAATTCAACCGTTACTCGAAACTCTCAAAAGAAGACGCCGTCGCGCAGAAGACGCTGGACACGGCCACCATGCAGAAAGGCGAGGCGGAGGGAGGGTTGCTTATCGCGCAACGGAATCTCAGCATCGCGGAGCTCAACTTGTCGTACACCGAAGTGCGGGCCCCTTTCGACGGCAAGCTTGGCGTGTGCCCTGTGTACGAGGGAAACCTCGTCGGCTCTAAAAACACCATCCTCACCACCCTGATACGGCTTGACCCCGTCAAAGTCGAGTTTCCCATCCCCGAATCGGTGTATGTCGACCACCTTATGACCTACGCCAACATACAGCAGGCGGGCGAGAGCATAACCGTCCGCCTTTTGCTTCCGAACGGAAAGGAGTACCCCCATGACGGAACCATCTACTTCTCCGACAATCGGATCAACAACATGACCGGCTCCATCCTCCTGCGGGGCAGATTCCCCAATCCTGACGGCATGCTCGTCCCCGGCGGGTATGTCAAAGTGATCTTGAGCAGCAAGAAGAAAAAGCCGCTCCTCCTCATCCCCCAGGAATCGATTCAGCGCGACCAGACGGGAACCTTCGTGCTGCTGATCGCGAAGGACGGCGGCGTCGAGCGCAGGAAGGTCACCCTTGGCGTCGACCTTGGCAGGGTGACGGCGGTGGCATCGGGGCTATCGGAAGGCGAGCTTGTCATCACGGAGGGGGCGCTGAAGGTCCGCACTGGCGTGAAGCCTCAGGTGGCGGTTGACGCCTTCCCCGACATCGGCGCGTCATTCGAGCTCGAGCCTGCCCTCCCCGCCCGCGGCGCGGCTCCCCCCGCCGGGGAGCCCGCCACCACCGGAGTGCGGGAGGGAATGTGATCAGCGCGGTTTTCATTCACAGACCAAGACTCGCCTTTGTCATATCAATTGTCCTGACGATCGCAGGCGTCGTGGCGATGTTCACCCTGCCCATCTCCCTTTATCCGGAAATTGTCCCCCCGCAAGTACAGATCTCCTCGACTTACACCGGATCCTCCGCCGACGTCGTCCGCGACACCGTCGTCGTGCCAATCGAGAACCAGGTCAACGGCGTCGAAGATATGATCTACATGTCGTCGACCGCCGCCAACGACGGCTCGGCGAACACAATCGTCACGTTCAAACCGAACACCGCCGGCGAGATGGACACCGTTCTGACGCAGAACCGCGTCTCCTTCGCGATGGGACACCTGCCCAGCGACGTGACCCGCGCCGGCATCATCGTCAAACAGAAGTCGGCCGACATCCTCCTGCTCGTCAACCTCGTCTCACCCGATCACACCTACGACGGCATGTTCCTCAGCAACTATCTCTCTATCAACATCATGAATGAAATCCTCCGCCTGGACGGCGTCGCCGACGCGGTGGTCATCGGCGCGCTCGACTACGCGATGCGCATCTGGGTCGACCCGGACCGCCTCGCGGGGCACAACCTCACGGCGGACGACGTAGTCGCCGCGATCAACCAGCAGAACCTCCAGGCCGCGGCGGGGCAGATCGGCATGCCCCCCGCCCAAAAAGGGCAGAAAACCCAGTTCATGATCCAAGTCAAAGGGCGTCTTGAAAACCCCGAGGAGTTCGCCCAGATCGTCGTCCGCTCCGATCCTGACGGCTCCATGATCCGCATCAAGGACATCGGAAGAGTTGAACTGGGGTCGTTCAACTACAACTCCACCACCCATGTGAACGGCAAGGCGGGGGCGGTTCTGGCGGTGTACCAACTTCCGAAAGCCAACGGCATTCAAATTGCCGACGACATTCACAAGAAGATGAAGGAGTTGTCCCGGTATTTCCCTCCGGACATGGCGTACGACATCTCGTTCGACACCACGCTCTTCGTGCGCAAGGCCACCAGGGAGGTGGTGATGACCCTCTTCATCGCAGTCGCACTGGTGATACTCGTCGTCTTCGTCTTCCTGCAGGACTGGCGTTCCGTCCTGATCCCCACCATCGCCGTCCCCGTCTCGCTGATCGGCACCTTCGCCGTCCTCTACGCCCTCGGCTACAACATCAATCTCGTCTCCCTCTTCGGACTGATATTGGCGATCGGCATCGTCGTCGACGACGCCATCATCATCGTCGAGAACGTGCACCGCCTCATGGACGAGGAGGGGCTGGATCCCGTGCGGGCGACCGAGAAGACGATGGAGCAGGTGACCGGCCCGGTGGTCGCGACCACGCTGGTCCTCCTCGCCATGTTCGTTCCCGTGTGCTTCCTTCCAGGCATAACCGGCGCGCTCTACCGGCAATTCGCCGTGACGATTTCCGTCTCCGTTCTAATCTCCTGCGTGAACGCCCTCTCGCTCAGCCCCGCGCTGTGCGCGTCGCTCCTCGTGCGCCGTCATGGCAAACCGCCGCTTCCCTTCCGCGCCTTCAACGCGCTCTTCGCCGCCGCCACGAAGGGGTACGTTGGCGTCGCAGGACTGGTCGCGCGGCATGCGATCCTTGGACTCATGCTGCTCTCGGCCGCCTGTTACGGGTGCTGGTGCCTGTATGGCCGCCTGCCCGCGGGCTTCATCCCCGGCGAGGACATGGGAGAGTTCTATGTCAGCATCCAGCTTCCCGACGGCGCGGCGCTGGAGCGCACCACCGAGGCGGCGGCCCGCGCGGGGAAGATCATCGGCGGGCTCGACGGCGTCGAGACCGTGATCAACGTATCGGGATACGACAAGATCGACGGGATCATGGCCTCGAACTACGCCATGCTGGCCGTGGTGCTGAAAGACTGGGATCTCAGGAAGGATCCCTCGCAGTCGCAGAAAGGCATCATGATGCGGGCTCAAAGGCTGCTCGACGGAATCCCCGAGGCGTCCTTCTTCATCTTCCCCCGTCCCTCCATTCCGGGATGCGGCGCGGTCGGCGGCGTCTCCTACGTCCTTGAGGACATGCGAAACCTCACCCCCGCCCTTTTCGCGCAGTCTCTCAGCGCCCTCATCATCAAAATGAACGACCAGCCCGAGATCGCCCGGGCCTACAGCACCTACCGCGCCAACGTCCCCCAGCTCTTCGTCGATATCGACCGGGAGAAGTTGTACAAGCTGGGCGTCAATCTCAAGGATGTCTTCTCGGCGATGCAGGAGTATCTCGGAGCCTTCTACATCAACGACTTCAACAAATTCGGGCAGGTGTTCCGCGTGATGATCCAGGCCGACACCCCCTTCCGCGGCTCGCTCAAGGGGCTCCTCGGTCTGTACGTGAAAAACAAGCAGGGACAGATGGTGCCACTCGAAACCCTCGTCTCCGCGCGGACCGTGTTCGGACCGCAGGTCATCAACCGCTACAACATGTACCAGGCCGCCATCGTCAACGCCACGCACACCCCCGGCTACAGCACGGGACAGGTCATGGACGCCATGGCGCGCGTCTCCGCCGCGACCCTCCCAGAGGGGTTCAAGTTCGAATGGACGGACATGTCGTACCAGGAGAAATTGGCGAGCGGCAAGACATGGATCGTATTCGTCCTCGCCCTGACGTTCATCTACCTGTTCCTAGTCGGGCAGTATGAGAGTTGGATGATTCCGGCCGCCGTCATCCTTTCCGTCCCCGTGGCGTTCATTGGCTCGCTTTCCATGCTCTGCCTGCTCAAAGTCGAGAACAACATCTACACGCAGGTTGGCTTCGTGCTGCTCTTCGGCATGGCGTGCAAGACCGCCATCCTCATGGTGGACTTCGCGAAGGAACGCCGCGCCGAGGGGCTTGGCGTCGTCGAGTCGGCCCTCGCCGCCGGCAGAATCCGATTCCGCGCGGTCGTGATGACGGCGTTCGCATTCATCCTCGGCGTCATGCCGCTGGTGGTCGCGCAGGGAGCCGGAGCGGCGAGCCGGCGCGCGCTGGGAACCGCGGTCTTCGGCGGCATGCTGGCCGCGGGACTTCTCGGCACGGTCATGGTCCCCTCATTTTACGTGATCATCCAAAAACTGCGCGAGAAACTCCATCCACACCACTAGACCATTCCATTGTCCCACGGTCGTTCGAGGGAACCCCCTTGGTCATGTCCGCCAGCGCGGGAAATGCTGTGGTTATGGCTCCTCCGCCTTGGCAGGCGGGGGGACGGGCGAGATGTTTTTGAGCTTGCCCGTGTCGCCGAAAAGGAAGACCGCGCCGCAGGAGGAGCACATCCGCGCCGCCACCGGGATGTTAGAGTCCTTCAACGTCCAGAATTTCGTCCGTTTCGGCTGAAAGTAGATAAGCCCGGTGCTCCGCGCCTTTCCCTCGATGAACTCGGGATGGTGGCAGAGGGGACAACTCTCCCTGACGCGGCCGGCGTCCTTCTCGCTGTGGAACACCTCGACGAACGAGTCGAGATCCTCCTTGAGGAACCGCGTGGAGTCCCCGATCTTCCTGAAGGTGATCTTCTTATCCCGCATCCACCGATACAGCGTCGGCTCCCCTATCTGCAGATACTCCGCCGCCTCCCGTATCGTGAACCATCCCGGCCCCGCCGCCCCACCGTCCCGCTCGCCCATAGCCCGCCCCTCCTGAATGAAGATTGCATCATCAGCGTCCGTCCTATTGATGAATATAGCATCTAATATAATAAAAAAACATTAAATACTATTGAATATCTATTTGTGATAGCTTATGATAGTATATGAGAATTAAAACTAAGAGCGGTGGAGGAAACGAGAGCCGCCATACAGCCCGAGAGTCGCGCAACCATCAGCAGGGAGGGAGCGGACATGAAGGAGACGGAGAGGAACGACGGCTCGGGGACGGCGCATGCCGCGCCATGCGACTTCATGGGGCCCACCGGCGGAAGGCGTGGCGGCGATGGCTTCCGGCGGCTCGCCGGTTCGCTGGTCGCCCACAACCCCTTCTATCTGGTCAGCGCCTGCTTCTTCCTGTACGCGCTGACGGTGATGTTCGGGACCGACGACATCTGGATCGACACCGTGGTGCCGCTGGGGCTGCTCGCGGGGTACTCGCTGCTGACGACGGCGACGGCGGTGTTCGTGGGGCGCCGCAGGGGCGTCTGGGATGACGCCCGTTCACTGGGACTGATCACCGTGACGCTCATGATGGTGCTGTCCGTGGCGCTTGATCAGCGGTTGATGGAGCACGCCGGACGGGCGTGGTTGATCGGCTGTGGAGGGTTGCTCTTCGCCTCAAGCCTATCGGAGCTGTTGCGCATGGGGCTTCGGCTCAAAGTCGACCTTGACTGCCACCTGATCTACCATGCGGTCCTCGCGCTTTTTTTCATCTATCCCGGACTCCTCGCCTTCCTGGTCAGTGAGCACGGACAAGCCGCCGGCATCCGCGCCATCATATGCTTCCCGGTGGCGGCCGGAGTGTTGTTCCTCGGACTCATGGGCGCGGTCAGACGAGGCGCGGACTCCGCGCGCGCATCCGGGCCGGATGGCGCGCCATGGAGATGGCCCTGGCATCCGTGGTCGCTGTTCGGCGTGCTGGCGGTGGCGGTATGCGTCAGAACCTATCTGATGTGCATCTCGTTCCATGCGGGACAAGGCGTCGGTCCCTACACGCGCCTGGAGACGGGCTTCGGCATGTATATGTTGCTACCTTTCTTTGCTGTCCTGTTGACGCTCTTCCTCGAACATGCCGTACAAGCATCGAACCGCCGCCTTCAAAAGCTCGTACTGGCCGGTCCGGCCATCTTCCTGCTGTTCGCTTTGGCGGCCCAACTGTTCCACACTAAAGCCGCGCTGGAGTTCGTGAAACTGGCGGGCATGGGGACAAATCCCGCATTCCTCATTGCCGCCCTCTCGTCCATCGCCTTTCTCCTGTATGCGGTGCTGCGCAAGGTCACACACGCGGAGGCGGCACTCGCACTCACGCTTGCAGCCTGCGCGCTGGCGGACAACGGAACCCGCTTTCTCGCATCCATCGGCGTTCCGCCGCTGGCGACAAGCCTGACGGTGGCGTCTACATTCATACTGACCGCGGCGCGCGGAGGCAGTTCGTTCTGGGGGATGGGGGGCGCATCGATAGCCGCCATCGCGCTTATTGGGCGCTATGGTGACGGGTGGTCTGAGCAAATCCATTCCGCCGCGGTGTTTCACTCCCTCTATATTGCAGCATTCGCAGGAGCAATGCTCAGCAGCGACAAAGCGGCGCGCCTCGCTCAAGTGCTTACCGCCATGGCCCTCCCCCCGATGTTCCTCGCCGTTCTATTCAACCACAATGAGCTTGCCCCCGCCGTTCCAAGTTGGCTAATCACCGCCTATCTTTTGCTTCTTCTCGGCTTCTCCGCAGTCGGATACTTCATCAGGAAAAACAAACTGTACCTGTACGCCGGAGGAGCCAATCTCGGAATATGTTGTGTTGATGCCAGCGTTGCGCTCTCCCGGCTGCTCGCCTCGGTCAAACTGGCGGGGTTGCGTCCGTTGCTGCTCTGCGCGCTCGCATTCGCCGTGGCGTTCGCCATCAGCCTCCACAAGGCGGGCAGAAGCCGCCAGCACGCGACATCGTAGGAAGTATGGAAACCAAACACAGCTGTCACATCGTTACCGTATGATGATATGGATTGAAGGGAACCGTAAAGAGACTACTTTATAATACTGGAAGGCTCGACAGCCCTTTCTTTTTCACGCCAAAAGGAGAGACTCCCATGAGTTACCACCATGTTCTGCACATCAGAGCTGTGCTTGTCGTTTCCACGCTCATCCTTCTCTGCCTCTCCGGGCGCGCCGAGGATGTCGGACACGCCGTCTCCGCCGAGGGGAAGCACCTGCGCATCGTCAGCTCCTTCTATCCCATGTACATCGCCACGCTGAATGTCACGAAGGGGGCACATGGCGTCGAGGTGAGGAACCTGACCACACCCCAGACAGGCTGCCTGCATGACTATCAACTGAGCCCGGACGACATGATCGTCCTCTCAAAGGCGGACATCCTCGTGGTCAACGGCGTTGGGATGGAGTCGTTCCTCGATAAGGCGGCGAGCCATTTCCCGTCACTCAAGATCGCCCAGGCGAGCGAAGGGATAGAACTGCTCAAGGATGAGGCGGCGGAAGGTGGCAATCCCCACGTATGGGTCAGCGTCTCCCTGCACAGCAAGCAGATAGCGAACATCGCCGCGTGTCTGTCGAAACTCGACCCGTCCCGCGCGACGCTCTACCAGAAAAACGCCGCCGACTACAGCACCTGCCTTGAGGCGCTGCGAACGAAGATGCGTGACAGCCTCAAGAACGCCCCAGCGAGTGAGATCATTACGTTCCACGAGGCCTTTCCCTACTTTGCCAAGGAGCTCAGCCTGCGCATCGCCGCCGTGATCGAGCGTGAGCCAGGCTCCGACCCGAGCCCCGCCGAGTTGGCGGAAGTGATCGATATCGTGAGGAGAAAAAAGGTGAAGGCCCTGTTCGCCGAACCACAGTATTCCACACGGGCGGCGGAGACGATCGCCCGCGAGACGGGGGCGAAACTGTACACGCTTGACCCAGTCGTGACTGGTCCTGACGACCCAGACGCCTATATCCGCATCATGGAGAAAAACCTCGAGACGCTGAGAACCGCCTTGGGGGTTAAATAGATTTGGTGAACAGCGACACACATAATCCGCGAATGGAACTTCCGGAATGGATGAGAGCGCGGACTCCACCTGACGCCTGGGAAGAGTCCCCTTTGCCTCCAGGGACAAGCGGTGGACGCTGGGGGCATCGCCTTCTTCGCAAAGCGGTGGGGGAATTCTCGGGATTGCTGGAGGATATCGCACGCAACAACGCCGTCACCGAGAGACTAGGATACCTACAGAGTTTGGATTCGCGCGCCAAAGTGCTCGCGTTTCTCGCGCTAATTCTCGCCGCCTCGTTCGCTCATAAATCCGCTTCGCTCGCACTCCTGCTCGCAGGTGGGCTCCTCCTCGCATGGGCGTCGAAGATTCCTCTCCGAATGCTCATGCGGGTCTGCCTGGCGGCGCCGCTGCTTTCGGCGCTTGTCATTCTGCCGGCCACGTTGAACATCGTCACTCCCGGCGACGCCGTCGCCACACTCTGGAGCTTGCCGTCGGGATGGAAGCTGACAATCACCTCGCCGGGGCTACAGGTCGCCGGACGCTTCCTCCTCCGCCTGCTGACCTGCGTGCTGTTAGGACTGCTGCTGACGGCGACCACACCACCGCATCGTCTTTTCCGCGGGCTGCGCGCCCTTGGCGTCCCCGCGTTGTTCGTGATGCTGCTGAGCATGATGGGACGGTACCTGAGCCTCCTCGCGCGGATAGCCGAGGAGTTGCATCTCGCCCGAATCAGCCGTTCAATCGTCTTCGTCTCCACGTTCCGCGAACAAACGTGGGTCGCCTCGGGAATGGGCGAGCTGTTCCGTCGCACCTACCGCCTTAGCGACAAAGTCCATCTGGCGATGATCTCCCGCGGGTACACCGGCGAGACGCGGCTGCTTGAGGAGCCGCGCTGGCGCGGCCGCGACTGGATGGCGGTGGCACTCTCGTCCATTGTTGCCCTGGCTATCACCTTCTATGATCGATCACCTTTCCCACACACATCTACCGCGCAAACCTCGCATGCCGCATCACTATGACAACACCATTTTTCCATGTCGACAAAGTCTCGTTCTGCTATCCCGGGGGGGCGCTCTGCCTCGACGAGGTCAGCTTCTCCATCACCCCAGGCGAGCGCGTGGCGCTCCTTGGGCCGAACGGCTGCGGGAAGTCAACCCTTCTGCATCTCATTGACGGGCTGTACTTTCCCAAAGCCGGCGAGATCCGGGCGATGGGACACGTCCTCAGCGAGGAAGCCCTTGAGAAGCCTCCGTTCGGCCCCCGCTTCCGCAAGGAGGTCGGCTTCCTTTTCCAGAACGCCGACGTCCAGCTGTTCTGTCCGACGGTCGAGGAGGAGCTGGCGTTCGGCCCGCTGCAACTGGGCTGGAGCCGGGGAGAAATAGAGTGGCGGATCAACTCCACGCTGGAGATGCTCGAGATCCCAAAATTGCGCCACCGCGCGCCACAGAACCTCAGCGGCGGTGAAAAAAGGCGCGTGGCGTTGGCCTCTCTTCTGGTGCTCAATCCCTCGGCGCTGCTGCTCGACGAGCCGACCGCCGGACTCGACCCTCGCAGCCAATCGTTGATGCTGAACATTCTGGAGCAGCTGCGCGAAACGGGAATGACCCTGGTCGCCGCCACTCACGACCTGACGCTGCTGCCGCATCTGGCCGACCGCGCGGTCGTGCTGGGAGAGGATCACCGCGTCGCCGCGGACGCCGCGGTCGACGATGTGCTGGATGATCTCGATTTGCTCATGCGGGTGAACCTCATCCACGCCCACAGCCATCGCCACGGCCGGATCGTGCACCAGCATCCGCACCAGCACGGTCCACACGAGGGTCACCACCACCACGATCACGCACACTAATTTTCCCTGACGGAAGACCTACCGTCCGAGACATCGTTCTCAGCACCGGCCTTTGATCGCACGATTCGGCATGTGGCGCCGCATCCAAGGTAGGCACATATTACACGTCTACATACGTTGAAGAAAGGAACGTCATGTCATGAGCTCCTCACCTTACTTGTTTTCTGATGAGCAAGCCGCCGCCGCCTGGCATAAACTCACCGCCGCCGCCTCGCACCATCCGGGACAACTGCCCATTCTAAAACAATCGCACCTCGAGGCCGCGATGGAATACCTCGGCTTTGACGCCGACCTTCAGGCCGCCATGCTTGAAGGAATTTCAATGTTCTCGGCGATTCCCGAGTTGGAACCCCTCCTGAACCAGTTCAATTATCTGTTGGTCAACCGCATGTCCATACCTGAAAGCCAGCTGCCTGCCATTGTCCCTACATGCCATCCCGCGGCACCCCTTTTTCACGTCTACGCGCTTCTATCGGCACTCGACGCCATCCGGAGCTACCACCGGGAGCGCGGCGTAGACGAGGCCATCACCCGCGACACATTGTCAGACCTTCTGCTTTGGTTACGCCATTTCCACTCCTTGCACAACCGCTGGGGGTTCGGCCAGTTCGGCTGGCTGTCCGGGCACTTCACCGGCGAGTTGTTCAAGCTGGGGCGTCTTCAGTTCAAGTTCGAGACGTTCACCTACCCTTTGCGGGCATACCGCCATCGTCAGTCACGGAAATTGGTTGTCATCTGCGAGCCCGGACTTCAGTTCAGGGAGGATGGCCAGTTTGCCGACGCCGACGGCCGCTCAGCCCCTGTGGCGTGGACGGCGACGCTTGAAGAGAACGGCGACGCGGTTACCGCGACGCCAATCACCCCGCTGGGGAAAGCTGCTCGGGAGCAAATCAGTCTACCGAAAGCCGAGTGGGAACGCGTGCTGGGGAAAGGCGATCCTACGTTGGGCATCCACATTGCCGCAACCGGTTCGATGGAGCACGCCGCCTGCGGCGAATCGTTCGCCATGGCGACCACATTCTTCCCGCGGCATTTCCCCGAGCGTCCGTTCAAGGTGTTCACCTGCACCTCGTGGCTGCTGGATCCCCAACTCGCCGAACATCTTCCGGCGGCCTCGAACATCACGCGCTTCCTCAAGGAGTTCTATCTCCATCCCGTTCCAAAAGCGACCGGGAACCAGACGTTCGAGCGAGTGTTCGGCTTCGGCGTCAAACCGGACGCCAACCTTGCGACGTTGCCGCGGAAGTCGTCGCTGCAGCGCCAGATCATCCAGCATCTGGAAAGCGGCGGACACTGGCGCAGCGGCGGCGCACTGTTTTTCCCCGAAGATCTCGCCTGGGGCACGCAGTGCTACCAAAAGTGAATGGTGTGAATTGTTCAGCCTCACAATTCACTATTTACGGTGCAACTGTTCAGGATACGGCACGTACGGCGCCATCTCAAGGGTGATGGCGTGACGCTCCGCCTTCCCGCTGCGGTGGAAAAAGCGCCAGGCATCCGGTTCACCGACGATGGCGGCGCGGCTGTCGTCGCGCAAGAGGTGCTCCGGGGTGAGCACCGTGCCCTCAGTGGCGGCGATCCTTACGGGGAACCATTCTCCGCGCCAGCCGATGATCCGGACATTCTGGATGGCTGAGGCACCTATCCTGCTGACAGTCAGACGCAGGAAGCGCGGAGGCTTGGCGACCGGCAGGAGAGCCGCCTCCCTGTAGGCGTTCTCGGCACAATCTTTTGTCGCCAACAACAACTTCCAGCTCTTTCCGTCTTCCGATCCCTCGACGTGAACCCGACGGTAGTTGATGTCAATCTCGGCGAAGTCGATCGCCACCCAGAATTTGCCAAGCTCCGTCGGTGCTTTCGGATCGGCGACGAACGTCTCAACCGCCTGGATAAACTCGTCCAGGCTGTTCCGGACATCATCGAACGCGTTGACGCCATGACGCCGCGGGATCGACTTCGGCTCGGCCTTCCACAGCTTGCCGAACTCTTCGATGTTCGACGTCAACTCAGCCTGTAGAATTTTCAAATCCGCAAGACGGTCCGCAACCCGCGACACGAGATGCGAGGCAGCGCCGGCGCGCAGCGCCTGCCGCATGGCGACGGCCACCTCATTGACAAGCATATCCAGCCGAATTGAATAATGGGTCCGCGCGAAATTCAGCCGCATCGCCTTATAGGTAAAGTGGTTTCGGATGACGGCCTCCTTCCCGGAATCGGCAAGCGTGAGTAAGCGCCGCAGCGAACGGCTCGCCTCGAACGCCTCCGCGCTCAGCTCGTGCCTGATCAGCGAGGCTGGCGCTCTGCGGTCGTTTCCATGGTCTGAATAGTTCGGCAGCGCGCCCGCCGCCGCCGCGGCAACCCGTTCATCCCTCGTGCCATACCAGGCCGCCGCAAGCCGCTCGGGATACACCTCGATCGAAACAGGCGAGCGGGCCCACGCCGCCTCGGCACCAAAGACGTAACCGTTGACACATTCCTCAAGGAACTTGTGGCTCAGCTCCCATGTCGTCACATGGAATCCTTTGATGGCGTGCGAGTCGCAATAACTGCGGTACGAGTGGATGTTCTCCAGGTTGGTCGCCGGGCAGGCCACCATGCTGAAGCCCTCCTGGTCGACAAGCCACCGACCGGGGTCGGTCGCCATGTGGTTCAGCTCGCAATACCGACGCGGCGACGTTATGTGCGAATAGTTCCAGTCGAACAGCACGACATCTTTGGGAATCTCCTTCACGATCTCCGGAATCCAATAGACGATGTCGTCCCATATCCCGATCGTCTTGCCGACGCTGGCGGCGGTTTCACGCAAGAAGAGCAGATGGTCGAGAAACACCTTTCCCGCGCCGTACCGCCGCGCCTTCTCGAAGCAGAGCGGGCAACTTGCGAAGTTGAAGCACTCGTCCATGCCCACGTGCAGGAAGGGACTTGTGGAGAGTTCCCCCCATTCCTGGATCTGGTCGCGCAGAAACGCTCTCGCCTCGGGTAACTCCGCGCAGATCGTACCGGAGGCGTCGCCCAACCACGACTTGGCGTTTTTCTTGTCGCGCCCCTCCGAAAGACGTGACAACTTCTTGTCCCTTAGGAAGTTCTCCATGTGCCCATAGCAATTCATCATCGGATAGACCTCGACGCCCCACGCCCTGCCGTAGCGGTCGATCTCACGGTAGGAGGCGGCGTCGAGCGCGCCCTCCGGGGCGACGCCTGGACACGCGCGGTAGGTGAAGGCGTCCTCGAGATACAAGCCAAGCCTGTTCATTTTGAAGATGGCGGAGCGGACAATCCATTTTTTAATCGTGGCGACCGTCTCCGGCTGACGGGCGAGATCGAGCTGGAAGCTTCTGAACGGATAGAGCGGAGCATCCTCGATCGTTCCCGAAGGGACGGCGCCCTCTTCGACGGCGAGCAGTTGAAATGCGGTGGCAAGACCGTACAACAGTCCACGACGGTCCGCTCCCTTGATGAACAAGCCCTCCGGGCGCGACA
>CAYTFM010000007.1:41925-69806 GCA_964436735.1 uncultured Victivallales bacterium
GCGACAAAAGCGTGTACCCCTCCGCCGCCGCCATTGATGACTGTTCCCCTCCGCCACTATTCCGGGGACGATCGGAGATCACCGCCCACACTGCGCCATCGTCCGCAACACCCACGACCGCCGGGACTTTGATGCCATAGAAGTCACAGAGGCCTTTCGCCCAGACGCCAACGTCCTTGCGTATTGATTCCGGCACCGTGATGACGCCCGCCTTCACCCGCATGGTTCCAGTCCCGTGCGGTGTCCAGCGCGCCACCGTCGGGAGTGTCTTGATCGTGCTTTTCATGGAATTACCCTTTTTTGTTAGGAGGTGCAGGAAGTATGGGAAGCATGTGACTTATGAGATGTATGTTTTCATAGCTCCCATTCTTCCCATACTTCCCATATTTTTCCCCTCTATTTCTGCTCACGGTGTCTCAGGCGGGCGCGGGTCATACGCTCGCGCAGGCCTCCCTGCTCAAGAAAATCACGCTCCAGGCGGCGGAGCTGCTGATCTACGAGATAGTTCGTCTGGTGGATAAGGCACACGGCGATGTTGGCGATCACGCCGGGCGGACGGGTTTCCACAAATTCGCGGTAGTTCTCATAGGACTGCGGTGTTTTACGCCCGAGTTTGCGGACGTATTTCGCCTCCTTGGAGTCTTTGTCCCAGACCGGCAAATCACGGACGCGGAGAAAATCCAGGTAGTCGTCGAGCAGTTCCTCGAGACTGGCGCGGGCAACGTTGGTCAGTTTGATCTCTGTTTCTTTGGAGGTCAAGGCGGCCTTGCTGCCCTCGAGAATGTTCTTCTTGCCGGAACGCGCGGATTGGATCATCTGGTCAACGGTGCGGTCACCCTTGGAGAGATACTTGTGCGCAAAATGGAAGGTGATGTCGTAGATGACTTCAGCCTTCTGGAAGGAGAGAAGGGTGTGGTAGTCGCCGCGGGGCGGCAGAAGGCGGTCGGGATCATGAGGAGGGGGGAAATGGGAACTATGGGAATTAGGGGAAGAATGGGCGGGGTGCCTTCCATCACTCCCATAATTCTCATTATTCCCATTATTACTCATAAAACCTCTCTTTTATTCTTCCCAAAATATAATTGTTTGCACGCCTTGCGGCGACCGCGCTCAGGCGATGGAGGAGAGTGCGGCGTAGCGGCCACCGCAAGCAATAAGCTCTTCGTGCGTCCCGGTCTCGACAATCCTCCCCTGCTCGAGGACGACGATGAGATCCGCCGCCCGAATAGTCGAAAGCCGGTGGGCGATCACAAACGCCGTCCGGTTCCGCATCAGCCGGTTGATCCCCTCCTGCAGAAGCCGCTCAGTCTCGTTGTCGAGGGCGCTGGTCGCCTCGTCGAGGATGATGATCGGCGGGTTTTTGAGGATCATGCGGGCGATGGCGAGACGCTGGCGCTGTCCGCCGGAAAGACGCACCCCGCGCTCGCCGATGAAGGTCTCGTACTTGTCGGGAAGCGTCTGGATGAAGTCATGGATGTTGGCGAGCTTCGCCGCCTCGGTGATCTCCTCCTGGGTGGCGTTCTGCTTGGAAAAAGCGATGTTCTGAGCGATGGTGCCGTAGAAGAGGAAGGTCTCCTGGAAGACCGTGCCGACGGCTTTGCGGAGCGCCTCCATCTTGAGGTCGGCGATGTTGTGCCCATCGACGAGGATGCGGCCCTTTTGCGGTTCGTAGAAACGGGGGATGAGCGACGCGAGGGTCGACTTGCCCGACCCGGTGGAACCGACGATCGCCACCGTAACACCCGGCCGCACGTCAAGGTTGATATCCGCAAGCACGGGTTCGGCGCGCGCCGGATAGCTGAAGGTGACATTCTCGAATACCACGCGTCCCTTCGTAAGATCCACCCACTTGGCGCCGGGCTTGTCGGCGATGTCCGGCTCGACGTCGAGAAAGCCGAAGACGCGCTCCATGGAGGCCAAGCCGCGTTGAATGGTGTCGTACTGCTGCATCAACCCGGTGAACGGAGCGAAGAAGGAGCGCATCAGCGGGAGGAAGGCGACGATTTTTCCGATGGAAATGTCGCCGACGCCGAGGGCGATCATGACGCCGCCCGTCGCGCCGAGCAGGACCATGGCGAAGTCCGCGCTGCCGTAGAGCGTCTGGTGATTGACACTGAAGACGCGCATTGCCTCGTTGATGGTGCGGATGTAGGCGAGGTTGGCCTTGGTGACGCCGAGCCGGGCGGCATCCTCGCGGCCGAAGGCCTTGATCTCGCGGATGCCCGAGATCTGCTCCTGCACTGTGGCATCGATCTGCCCCTGACGCTCCCGCTGTTCTTTGTAAAGCGGACGGAGCAGTCGGCGGTTGCGGGCCGTCGCCCAGACGATGACCGGGATGGGGATCAGTGAAAAGAGGAATAGCAGAGGACTCATCATGATCATGAACAACGGGGCGATGAGGAGCTGGACCATGGTGTAGGAGAGGTAGAAGGAGTTCTGGAGCATGGCTTCCATCTGCATGGCGTCGCCAACCGCCCGAGTCATGATCCCGCCGGTCCGCTCCCGCTCGAAGTAGGACAACGAAAGCTTGTGGAGGTGGTGCATGATGTGCGTCTTGATGTCGAAGAGCAATCGCTGGGTCACCTTGGTGCCGACCCGCCACATCACGACGCCGATCGTGTTGGCGGCAATGATGATGATGACCATCGCCACGAAATAGATGACGACCCAGCGCACTCTCATGCCGGGATCGGCCATTGCCGCGGTGGTGTCGAGCTCGAACCCCAGCACCCGCATTTTCTTCGGGGCGATCACAAGATCGAACAGATACCAAAGGCTCGCCGCCGGAAGAAGGTTGAGCAAGGAGTTGGCGAAGTAGAGCAAGTAGACGTTTCGCAGCGGAGCCTTGTACGGCCGCAGGTAGCTGAAGAACCTCTTCAACAGCCGAAGATCACCGGCATGAGCCGATGTTGTCTCGCTTGCTCCCATGCCCACTTACCCTTCTGGACCAGATGCGCCCAGCATGATAGCGGAGGGAGTGACAAAAAGGATCTGCCTCGCCATTTCCAGGGCGTCGTCCTTCGAACAGAAGCCGAGCGCGACGCGCTCGGCGAGAGTGTTCGCCAAGACCTGCCGCGTCATAGCCGCACGTCCATAGACCCAGTCGGGACAGTAGCCATCGCTGAAGAATCCCATCAACCTCGGCCATGGCACCATGTCGAAACGACGCTGCCATGCGTTGCGCATAGCGTTCGGGTAAAACATGTTCCACCAATAACCGCCAAGGGATATATTGTCGTATCCAAGACAGAGCGAGCAGAGCTTCGGCTCGTCGGGCTCGTAGCCGTTCAAGATGTTGAAGTGGAGGCCGGGAAATTCGGTTAGGAGATGGGCGAGGCTGTCGGCGAAGTCGGGACGGGCGCGTTGGATCGGGTGCGACGACCCTTCGTCGAAGTACTGCGAACCGTAGCAGATCTGGAAGACCTTGATCTTGCCAGCGATCGCCCGCAAGGTCAACCGCACGAACAACGCGTCCAACACGCTGGTGACCCGTGGATCCTCCGTGTCGCTTTTCAGCGCGGCGTCGAACAACCGCTCCAGCTCGGGTTCTGGCACCGGAGTGAAGTCGATCAGCGAGGATATCCAGGCGACGAACACCGTCTGCGAACCAGTCAGCAGCTTGCCATCAGCGATGCTTTTGAGGCAGCCCTTCACGTCGGCGAGCGACGCCACGGGGCGTCCCAGTTTCTTGCTGAGCCATGCAAGCCGCTTCCCAAGCGTGCGTCCCGTCTCGTGGATGGAACTGCCCAGCACGCCCGGCTCGATCGTGGGGTCAATGACGCTTTTGGCGGCGTCCGGCCCCTTGTCGGGTATTCTGCTCGACAGGACGTGGGCTATCTTCCCTTTCGCAAGGACGGCGGCATCCCAGCCCTTGGCACTTCTCGCCTCCGTGACCACCTTGTCGAACTGCTCGAGATTTTTAACGGCGTCCAGCGACTTCTCGAAACCGTAAAGATCTTTGGCGATCATCCTGAGGGTCCATCCGAAACTCGTGCGCAGAACCGAGGCGCCATGCCGCTCCCAGATCTGGAACAGGGTCTCTTTCGGGATTGCGTGGGCGTCCCTCCAGTCGAGAGACACCATTCCTTCCGTCATGCCAGCCGCGCGGAGCGGGTATTGGAGCATGTGATAGAAAAGCATGCTGCCGATGCCAGTGTCCGGCGCTCCGTCAAGTTCGGGCATGTGGCTGTGAACGTCTAGTAACGGCATGCCGCGCAAAGCCTCGAGAAGTTCGTCGCGCAGCCGCCAATTCCCATCGCTGTTGTTCATTGTGCCTTTCGCATCCTTACTCTTTTGTCATCACCGTCAGGTTGTTTTTTATCATGAGTACTTGCCGTATAGCCTCGAAATGATCCTCCGGAACGCCAAGCCGCTCCACAAAGAGGCGAATCATCCGTTGCTCATTGCCTCTGTAGGAGCCGTCAAGCATCGCCGCCTCAAGCATGTTGGCAATGACGCAGAGCTTTTGTTCGTCGTCCATGCTGCCGGAGAGTTTTGACACCAGTTCGTCCACGGGATGTCTTTTCTGAAAATCCAAAGCGGCCTTGAGCAACTCGACATCGCCCCCGGCGACTTTACGAACGAAGCCATCCTCCTCGGGGGCGACTTCCTTATCGATCTTCGCAATGCACATCAGAGCGGCGAGCAGTCCCACGTATGGATGTGGGCCATCATTGGAACGGGGGACGGGTGCCGCCTTCACAGGCTCAAGCTGCCGAGTCGAGGTGTCATCGACTTTGGGTGGTGGAGGTGCCGAAGCGGCGCGGGGCTTTCCCCCAGACGCAGATACGTTGACAAGCGCGGCGACATTCTTCTTCTCGAACGCGGAGAATTTGTAGGAGACGCGTCCAGACGCAAGCTCAATATCGAGGAAAGTGTTGAACTTCTCCTCGCGCAGGATGGCGCTTCTGACGTCAGAGTCATAGCGCGCCACAGTGGTGGCGTAGGCGTCCTCACCCGCCTTGCGGGAGATGAGAACAAACCTGTCAGACAAGGCGATGATGTACCCCTCGCCGGGCTCGCCGTCCAACGCGCCGGATGTCCTGAGGGCGGCCAACGGTTCGCCCGCCTGGATTTTGTCAAGCTCCGCCTTCACCCGATGGGGCAGCATCGCCGGATTCATGAGTCTCCTCCCTTGTAAAGACCGTCCTCCTTTCATATTTTACTGGTTATACGTGAAATTGCGAGATGGCGAGAACACCCTGGGCGATATGAACAGCTCCCGCGTCAAACTGATCATGATCATGGTGGACGGGTTCGGCATCCCCCCCGAGGGGTGGGGCCGCTCCGTCTTTGCGAATTATTGCGCCACTGAGTTCGTGGAGCTTTTCAGCCGCCACTCCATCCCACTCGACGCCACGCTCGACGTGGAGGGCATTCCGCAGAGCGCGACCGGTCAGACAGCTCTGTTCACAGGGATCAACGCCGCCGTCCTCATGAAGGCGCACCTGCAGGGGTTCCCGGGGCCGGAGCTCCGCCGCGTCATCGCCGACACCAACATTTTCAAGACTCTGCTCGGACTCGGCAGGAAAGTGGCGTTCGCCAACGCCTACGTCCGCTACGGACTGAAGGATCTTGCGCAAACCCGCTTCCGGTCCGTCACCACCGTCATGACCGAGGCGGCGCTCGGCTTCGCACGCGCCCTGGACAACCTGCTCGCCGGCATGGCGGTGTATCACGACCTGACCCGTGAGTCGATCAGCGGCGAATATCACATCCCGATGATCAAGCCTGCGGAAGCCTCACGACATCTCATCGACATCTCGGCGCAGAACGACTTCACGCTGTTCGAGTATTTCATGACAGACCGCGCCGGACACGCCAATGATCCGGCGTTGCTGGGGAAAGTGCTCGGGAACCTAAGCGAGTTCGTCTGCGCCCTGGCCTCGTCGCTTCCCGCCGGAACCGCCCTCGCCCTCTGCAGCGACCACGGCAACTGCGAGGACGTCTCAACCCGCTCCCACACAAAAAATCCCGTCCCCTTCCTCTACTATGCCCACCAGCCAGCCGACATGAGCGGTATGCGTTCGATCTCCGACGTGAGTGGCTTCATCACGAGGATCCTTCGATGAAAATGGAACCGATCAACGGCATCAAGCACAAAGCGGACTCCATCAAAGAGTTCTTTTCGACCGGAGCCTGGAACGTGGACGCCACGAAGATTTCCCCACTCCTCAAGCCGCCGCTCCTGCTCTACCGCTACACCTATCTGGCAGTGAACGAGTTCACCCAGAAAAAAACGCTGATGACGGCCTCGGCCATGAGCTACGCAACAGTTCTTGGGATCATCCCCTTCTTCGTGGTGCTGGTGGCCCTGTCAAAGGGATTTCTGCAGTCGCGGATCGAGGAGTACGCGCCGAAGGTGATCGACACGATGATCCTGAACGCCGCCCCGGTCTTCGGCTTCCTGCCCGACGAGGGACCCGGCCAGCAGATAAGCCAAACGTTGAAGGAATACGTGAACACCCAGATCCTGCCGACGATCATCAAGGTCGACATGGGGCACATCGGCGTGTACGGAGCGCTGACCCTCATCGTGATCGCCTTCTCTCTGATGCGCACCATCGAACGGTCATTCAACGACATCTGGGGAGTCGTGGACACCCGGTCGTTTTGGACGCTATTCACCCGCTACTGGCTGGCGATGGCGCTCTTCCCCGCCGCCATGCTCACCCTGCTCTGGCTCAACGGCTTTGGCGTCTTCAAGCACATTGTTGGATTACAGGAAAGCATCGGTGTCATCCGGGTCTTCTGGAACCAACTCAACAGTTGCGTGGCCGTCTGGGTAGTGTTCACGCTGATCTATAAATTCATTCCAGACACGAAGGTGCGGTTGAATGCGGCCATCATCGGCGGCGTGGTGGGCGGGTCGCTCTGGCAGCTCAACAATCTACTCGGTTTCATATATGTATCGAAGGCGATGAATGTGCACTACCTGTACGGCAGTATTGGAATCGTGCCGATCTTCCTCATCGGACTGTACTCCGGATGGCTCATCCTGCTCTTTGGCGCACATGTCTCGTTCGCCGCCCAGAACTTCGAGCAACTACGCACAAAAATGCTCGGCTACGACCCGACTCCCGCCCTTCTACAGGAGGCGGCTGTCGCCTCGGCCGTCCTGATCGCGAAACGATTCTCCGAGGGAGGCGATCCGCTGTCGCTCGATGACCTCTCGCGGCTCTCGCGGCTGCCGAAAGCGTTCATGGGGCAGGCGGTTACACCGCTTGTCGACCGGAAGTTCATCCATACGTGCGGCGGTGGCGAGCACTACGTTCTTGGCCTGCCCGCAGAGAAAGTCCGCCTTGGCGACATCCTCTCAAGCGTTATTGGGGTGGACACGGGAAGGAAGCTGGGCATCGAGAGGACTCAGCAGCTCGCAAAGGCCGCCGAACTGTGCGCCGCCTACCGCGGTGGCGTTTCCCAGTCGACCAATCCTTCACTCGCAGAGATGGCACAGCTCTAACGCGTGAAGCGTAAAACGTAATCAGCACAACGCAGACGCTTACATCGATTACGCTTTACGCATTACGTTTGACATCCTTGCCCCTCACTCCCACTCGATGGTGCCGGGCGGCTTGGAGGTGAGGTCGAAGACGACGCGGTTGACCCCGCGAACCTCGCTGATGATCCGGCTGGCAACGCGGTCGAGCAGATCGTAAGGGAGCCTGACCCAGTCAGCGGTCATGCCGTCCTGGCTGTCGACGACGCGAAGCGCCACGACATTCTCGTAGGTCCGTTCGTCACCCATCACGCCCACCGTCTTAATCGGGAGGAGGACGGCGAACGCCTGCCACGTCTTGTAGTAGTAGCCGGCGGTCTTCATCTCCTCGACGACGATGGCGTCCGCCTCGCGGAGGACCGAAAGGCCGGGCTTGGCGACGGGCCCGAGAATCCTGACGGCGAGTCCCGGCCCCGGAAATGGCTGCCGCATCACGATCTCCTCAGGCAGCCCCAGTTGGCGCCCCAGTTCGCGCACCTCGTCCTTGAAGAGGGAGCGTAGCGGCTCAAGCAGGCGCATGCGCATCCGCTTGGGAAGGCCGCCAACGTTGTGGTGGCTCTTGATCATCGCACTGGGATTGCCGGCGATCGAGACGCTCTCGATCACGTCGGGATACGTCGTGCCCTGGGCGAGGAACGCCGCATTCTTGACGCCTGAGGCCGCCTTGTCGAAAACCTCCACGAACTCATGTCCGATGATCTTGCGCTTCTTCTCCGGATCATCGACGCCCGCAAGCTTCGAAAGGAAGACCTTTTCGGCGTCCACATACTTCAGTTTAATCTTGAAGTGTCCGGCAAAGACCGAGCGCACCTTTTCCGCCTCGTTTTTACGCAGAAGGCCGTTGTTGACGAAGATGCAGGTGAGCTGGGGACCGATGGCCTTGTGGATGAGGGCCGCCGCCACGGAGGAGTCGACCCCACCGCTGAGCCCGAGAATGACATGTTCCTTGCCGACCGCCGACCGTATGTCTTTGACGGCGATGTCGATGTACGAGCTCATCGTCCAGTCGAGACGCGAGCCGCAGACGTCCCGGCAGAAGTTCAGTAGAATGTCCTTGCCATGCTCGGTGTGCACGACTTCGGGGTGGAACTGAATGCCGTACAGCTTGCGCTTGACGTCGGCGACCGCGGCGAACTCCGTGTTGTCCGTCGACGCCAACGTCAGGAACCCGTCCGGCAGCTTCGCCACCTTGTCGCCGTGGCTCATCCATACCGTGAGCTCCTTGGGCTTGATCCCCCGGAAAAGAGATTTTCTGTCCTTCAAGACAAGTCCGGTCCGGCCATATTCCCGCGCCTTGCTGGGGGTGACGCGGCCGCCAAGGGTTTTGACCATGAGCTGCACGCCGTAGCAGATGCCGAGGACAGGCACGCCAAGGGAAAATACGCCGGGGTCGCACGCCGGGGAGCCTTTCGCCAGAACGCTGGCCGGGCCGCCACTGAGAACCACGCCGATCGGCCGCTTCTCCCGCAGCTTATCAAGCGAAATGTGAAACGGAACGATCTCGCTGAACACGCCACACTCGCGGATCCGCCGGGCGATCAGCTGGCTGTACTGCGAGCCGAAATCAAGAATTACAATCCTCTCCTCTACATCCAATGCGCTCATCTTTTCTTTTTCCTCCTGACATAACTCATCTGGTTGCAACGGGGACAACGGGCAACGGTCTCACGCGGCTTCACAAGAAAGGCGAAGTGGCAGTCGTCGCAGACGCACAACCGTCCTTCGGACAACGACCACGCATTGATCCTGCCCCGCCACAGCTCCCTGCCCCACAAACACGTCAATAAAATTATCCATAACGTCAAATAGACGAAAAAACCGTACTCATATGTCGCTGGTATCATGCGCCCATCAACTCACTTCATTACGGATCGCCAACGGGAGCCCGCCGGCGACGGGCGATTCCAATGCGGATCCTCTTTACTGCCCTTGTATGAACTCGACGGCGTTCTTGAAGATCGCCGCACCCTCGCCAAGCTCCGGCAGCTCGCGTGTGGCCTGTATGCGCGTCCATTGTGGATGGTTGTACGGCGAAAGAAACGCCTCGGGGTGCGGCATCAAACCGAAAATACGCCCCGTCGGATCGCAAATCCCGGCGATCGCATGCGCCGAACCGTTCGGGTTCTGCGGGAACTGCTGCGTCGGAACGCCTTTCTCGTTGACGTACCGCAACGCCACCAGATTGTTCAACTCCAACTGCGCAAGCATGCCGTCGTCAGCCACGAACTTGCCCTCGCCGTGCCGGATCGGCAGATCGATCAGGTCAATCCCTTTTGTGAACACGCAGGGGCACTCTGGTTCGGCGCGGAGCCGGATCCAGTCGTCGCGGAAGACGCCGCTGTCGTTCTGGTCAAGGGCCACCTGCTGCGTGAAGAGCTTGCCGTCGAGGGCGGGGACGAGACCGAGCCGTGTGATCGTCTGGAAGCCGTTGCAGATGCCGATCACAAGCTTGCCGTCGGCCACGAACGCCTCAAGATCCTTCCTGAGACCGTGCTTCACCTTGTTGGCGAATACGGTTCCCGCGCCAAGATGATCCCCGAAGGAGAAACCGCCGATGAAGGCGAGGATGTGGAAGTCACGTATCGTCCGCTTCCCGTGAAGGATGTCGTTAAGGTGTATAAGTTCCGCTGCCGCCCCGCACAGCTCGAAAGCGGCCGCGGTCTCCCGCTCGCAGTTGAGCCCGAAGCCAGTGATCACCAGCGCCTTGACCTTCGCCTTTTTCCGTGTTGTCATTTACATATCGCCCTCGGACTTTGTGAGTTGTCGCCCACAAAATCAATAGATTTGAATTATTGATACTATAGTTCACGGCCATGGTAATTGTGAGCGGGGCGCACAATTACCGGATTCATGAGACATGGCAGAAAGAGAAATTACGGGGCAAGAATCCAAAAAACAACTTCCCCATCCAAAAATCCGGACGGTCAATAATACAGGTCACGGCCGTCGCCCGTCTTGACTTGCTGGAGTCGCTCGAGGAGGCTCTTCTTGCGGTCGTCGTCGGGGAGCAGGGCGAGTTGGCTGGCAATGAGGTTATCGCCGGCGGCCTTCGTCTCGGGGGAGGCGTAATCCTGGAGGTATTCGGCGAGCGTCAGCAGGGCGTTGGGAGTGCAGAAGCGCTCGATGAAGCCCGGGATGGCGAACTCCATGAACTGCTGTCCGGTGCGTCCCGAGCGGTAGCATGAGGTGCAGAAGCTGGGGATGTAGCCGTTCTGGAGCAACTCTCTGAGAATCTCGTCCATCGGCCGAACGTCACCGATCTCGAACTGCTCCTTGTTGAGCTCCTGCGCGCCGCTCTTCTTCGTATAACCGCCCAACTCGAGGCGGGTGCCGGCGTCGATCTGGGACACGCCGAACGCCATCACCTCGCGGCGGACCCGCGGCGACTCGCGCGCCGTGCAGATGAGGCCGGTGTACGGCACCGACAGCCGCAGAATCGCCACCAGCCGTTTGAAGTCGTGGTCGCTGACAAGATGTTTTTTGTCGAGATCGATGCCGTGCGCGGGACGCAGCCGCGGGAAGCTGATCGTGTGCGGCCCACAGCCGAACCTCTTCTGCAAATGGAGCGCGTGAGTGACAAGCCCGATGACCTCGAAACGCCAGTCGTACAGGCCGAACAACGCGCCGATGCCGACGTCGTCGCAGCCCGACTCGTAGGCGCGGGAGAGTCCGTCCAGCCGCCACAGGTAGTCGCCTTTATGAGTGTGGACCGGGTGCATCTTCCGGTAGGTCTCGTGATGGTAGCTCTCCTGGAAGATCTGATACGTGCCGATGCCGGCCGCCTTGACTTTCTTGTACCCCTCGTGGTCAAGCGGGGCGGCGTTGATGTTGACGCGGCGTATCTCGCCACGCCCCTTTTTGACGGCGTAGACGGTCCTCACGGAGTCCGCGATAAAGTCCGCGGTGTAGTGCGGATGCTCGCCGAAGACAAGGATGAGCCGTTTGTGCCCGGAGTCTTCCAAGGCCTCGACTTGGGCGATCAGCTCGTCCTGCGTCAATGTTTTACGCACCGTGGTCCGCAGACTGTTGCGGAAGGCGCAGTAGGCGCAGTCGTTCACGCAGAAGTTCCCGATGTAGAGCGGTGCGAAGATCACGATGCGGTTGCCGTAGACGTCGCGTTTGAGCTGCCGGGCGGCGGCGAAGATCTCTTCGACCAGCTCCGGCGACGTGGCGGCGAGCAGCGCGGCCGTCTCCGCGACCTCCAGCGGCTTCTTGTCCATGCTTTTGGCGATGATCTCCCGCACACGGACGGCATCCTCGCGCGTCGAGGCGATCAACGCTTCGATCGAGGCGTCGTCGATGAAGTCGGCCCCGTATTTTGAAAGTGTCTTATCCATTGCCATAAGCCGAAATTCTCCTTTAAAGTGACCATATGGAAATACAAGGATTTTGGGAAAACTCAAAAACTCGCACCAGCTATCTGCCCACATCCTCCGCCTTGCGGGAAGAGGCATCATACTTCCCGGGCGGATCCCGGAAGACGAGCGCGGCCTTCTCGTCGTCATCGAGCGGGAAATCGAACACCTCCGCAAGGGGGATGGCGAGTCCGGGGAAGGAAGGGCTTTCAAGCGTGTCCGCGCGGCCAAAGGCCTTGTGGAGGACATAGCGTCCGCCCTCAAGAACAAGCAATTCGACCGAGGAGGGAAATGGGGTCACAATCCAGTACTCCTTGACGCCGGAAGCCGCATAAAGGGCCGTTTTGAGCACGCGGTCGCGGGAGTCGCGGGTCGAGGTGATTTCCACGGCGAGGTCGGGAGCCCCCTCGATGTGCGTCCGCTTGATCTTCGACGGATCGCACACGACGATGAGGTCGGGCTGGACGACGTCTTCCTCGGAAAGTTTCACATCAACAGGGGAGATGAATGGCAGGCATTTCTTGCCTTTGAGAAAGGAGGAAAGCTGGCTGTACAACTCACCACCGATGCGCTGATGCCTTGTAGAGGGGGCGGGGGACATCGAGTAGCCCTCGCCCCCGATGATCTCCCAGCGCTCGTCGTCGCTCCAGGAGCGGTAGTCGTTCCAGGTGAAATGCTGTTTCTCTTGGGGAAGAGGCATGGACGAACCCTTTTTCCGCATTTGTGGACGTGCCCTTTATGGAGTATACTACAAGCTTCGTTTTTCCGCAAACATAGGCCGGTGCGGAAATAGATGTGCTGCTCCTGCAATTCAATCGCCACACGGAGGTGGATCCCACAATGGGGCTTCCTCTTGTTGTCAATGATTGCATTAATGTGGGAGCCAGCTCCTGCTGGCGATTGCCACGGCCCTAGAAAGGTGTGCCATGAGGGAAGTCAAGGTTGGAGTGATAGGGTTCGGAACCGTGGGGGCGGGCGTCGTCTCCTGCCTTCAGGAAAATGGGGCGACGATCGCAAAGCGTACCGGCATCAAGTTCACGCTGGCGAAGGTGGCCGACATCGACATCACCACGCCGCGAGGCGTGAGCGTGCCTCCGGAGGCACTGACCACCGACGCCCATGAGCTCATCAAGAGCGTGGATGTGGTGGTCGAGTTGATCGGCGGCACGAAGATCGCCAAGGAGCTAATCCTCGAGGCGCTGCGCATCGGCAAACCGGTCGTCACCGCCAACAAGGCCCTTCTTGCGGAACACGGCGAGGAGATTTTCGCCGCCGCCGAGAAGTCCAAGGCCGACATCTACTACGAGGCGAGCGTGGCGGGCGGCATTCCGATCATCAAAAGCCTCCGCGAAGGACTCGCCGGCAACCGCATCGAATCGATCATCGGCATCCTCAACGGCACCTGTAACTACATACTCACCAAGATGCGGGAGAGCCACGAGGAGTTTGACACGGTGCTCGCCGAGGCGCGCCGGTTAGGCTACGCCGAGGCCGATCCCTCGCTGGACATCGACGGCGTGGACACGGCCCACAAGGCGGTCATCCTCGCCTCGCTGGCCTATGGCGAATGGTTCGGCATGAGCGCCGTCCATGTTGAAGGTATCCGAGGCATCGCCATCGAGGACATCCGCTCCGCCGACGAGCTTGGCTACTGCGTCAAACTCCTCGCCATCATCAAGCAGCTTAACGACGACGTCCAAATCCGCGTTCATCCGGCGCTTGTGCCAAAGGACGCCATTCTCGCCGACACCGACGACGTCTTCAACGGCGTCTATGTCAAAGGCTGGCCGGTTGGGCAGCAGCTCTACTACGGCCGCGGAGCGGGACGCGACGCCACTGCGAGCGCGGTGGTGGCGGACATCGTGGACGTCGGGCTCAACCTCAAGTTCGGATCCCACCGCCGGGTCCCCGCCTTCCGCATCGGCCGCCAGTTTGGTCGTCTGCTGAAAATGGAGGAGGTCTCCACCCGCTACTACCTGCGGCTGCAGGTCGTCGAACGTCCCGGCGTGGTCGCCCGCGTCTCGGCGATCCTCGCCGAGGAGCAGATCAGCATCTCCAGCCTCCTCCAGCGGGAGAGGCAGTCCGCCGAAAACGTCTCGCTGATCATCATCACCCATCTGACGAAAGAGCTGCACATCGCGAAAGCCGTCGAGCGCATTGAGCGTCTGGACGTGGTCAAAGAGAAAATCAAAGTCATCAGAATAGAGGATTGTTGAACCCATGCCTGGCAAGCACACAGTCGAAAAGATCGGCGGCACCTCGATGTCGCGCTTTGGCGAAGTCATGCGGAACATTATCATCGCGGACCGCAAAGGCTCGGAACTCTACAACCGGATCTATGTCGTCTCGGCGTACGGCGGCATGACCAACATGCTGCTGGAGCACAAGAAGACCGGCGAGCCGGGCGTCTACAGCAGATTCGCCGCCCACGATCCGAAATGGACCGACTCTCTTGAGAAGCTGCGTCTCAAGATGCTGGAGACAAACGCCACCTTCAAGGACATCGGGCTCGACGTGAAGAAGGCCGACGCCTTCGTGAACGAGCGCATCGACGGCATCCGCAACTGCCTCAACGACCTGCTGCGCCTCCGCGCCTACGGCCACCTGTGGCCCAGCGACTACCTCTCCCCCACCCGCGAGGTGCTCGCGGCCTTCGGCGAGGCGCACAGCGCACACAACTCCACCCTCATCCTCCAGGCCAACGGCATCAACGCCGTCTTCGTCGACCTCTCCGGGTGGATGGTGACCGAGCCGCTGCCGATCGACGACGAGATCCGCAAAGCCTTCAAGGACATAGATTTCAACACGCAACTCCCGATCGTCACCGGCTACACCAACTGCATCGAGAACATGATGGAGCGCTTCGACCGCGGCTACAGCGAGATCACCTTCAGCAAGATCGCCGTGCTCACCGACGCCTACGAAGGGGTCATCCACAAGGAGTTCCACCTCTGCACCGGCGACCCCGTGCTCTTCGGCGCGGACAAGGTCAAGGTCATCGGCAACACGAATTTCGACATCGCCGACCAGCTTGCCGACATGGATATGGAGGCCATCCACTCCAAGGCGTCGAAAGAGATGGAGGCGCGCAACATCCCGATCCGCGTCAAGAACGCCTTCGAGCCCCAGCACCCCGGCACCCTGATCAGCTGCGACTACGTCTCCCCCGTCCCCAAAGTGGACATGATCTGCGGGCGCGACGACATCGTCGGCCTCGAGGTCTACGACTCCGAGATGGTCGGGCAGTGCGGCTACGACCACCGGCTGCTCCGCCACCTCACGGAGGCCGGCATCAGTTACATCGCCAAGAACACCAACGCCAACACCATCACCCACTACGTCAAAGAGAAGTACAAGGGGCTTCCCGCCGCCGTCGAGGCGATGCGCAAGGAGTTTCCCGAAGCCCAGATCACCCTCTCCGAGGTCGCCATCATCTGCGTCATCGGCAGCAACATGCGCTTCCCGGGCTTCCTCGCCCGCGCCGCGAAATCGCTCGCCGACTCGGAAATCAACGTCCTCGCGCTCGACCAGTGCATGCGGCAGGTCAACATCCAGTTCATCATCGACCGCAAGGACTTCGAGACGGCCCAGCTCGCCCTCCACCGGGAGCTCGTCGAAAAGGCGTAACGCCACTGCGCCGTGACGTGCCTTGATTCGCAATTATGGCCGCACAAGGACGCCACGGTGTTTCGCTTTGCGCGCGCAGCGTTCTATGCCGTATCCCGCGCCCGGCTTGGCTTGTCGCAATGGTTACCGCGCCGCGTCCGGAAGGGACTGACCACCGGTGGCGGGAGGCGTCTCGGCTTGCCACCGATTCAGGCGTTGGGCCAGATCATCGAGCGCGCGGGCGGTTCCCGTCAGCGTCCACCGGTCCTTGACCTGCAACCGGATACGGCGTTGCGTGTCAGCGGCATCGCGCCAGCGGACGACGACGTGCGTCGACCCCACATAGACCGCCATGCCGCCCTTGTCGGCCTTGCGCTTCACCGCCACAAACTGGCTCCGTCCGATCCGAAGATTTTGGCCGTCGCCTTGGTAGACAAACGCGTCAGGGGTCAGCCACAGCATGCCGACGTCACCTTCGGCCACGGAGAATTTTTTCAAACTGCTGGCCGCCATCGGGTCGGACAGACCGACGTACACCCCGGTAGCCAGTTGCTCCTGAGTGATGCCCAACGCGAGCATGCGTTTGCGAATCAACGACTTGCTCACCGGCATCCATATGTTACACCACGCCAGGAATAATTGACCCGGAATGAGAATCCCGAAAAACGGCACAATCAGCGCCATCCGAGTTGACAGCCCGGCCATCATAAGGACGGGAGCCGACGCGACCACGACAAACGACGCGGCCGCCAGCAAAAGCATGAACGGCACAAAAATGTTGACCAACCACATCCGCGCGGCAAACCCGGTCCGCCACACCGGCCGACTAAAATCGAACGTGAATCCGTGTGTCGCCAAAACCGCGGCGTACAACGACGCCCCGACCACCAACGCCAAACCACCCATAATCGCAAACAGCGTGACGCCCCAAAGTCTCCCGTGTGCGGAGCTTGACGACAACTGCGAAATACCGGTCGCCCAATACTCCACAACCGCGAGGACCACAAATATTAGGATCACGGCCCCCAGGAGCGACAAACCAACCACCATCTTGGATTCGGAATGCGGTTTGCTTATATCGCTCCCCATACAGGCTCCTCCAGCATCAACATGTTATTCCGTTATACCGGCTTGTCGACGCACTGGGGGCGGGCGCCTTTGGGCAGGGGCGGGGCGTCAACGCCGGCCTTCGGCAGGGTTCCCTCCAGCTCTTGACGCCAGTGGGCGACGTCGCCGGCCGGGCCGTAGCAGTAGATCATGCGCAAGGGCGCCGCGCCGATGTTCGTGACCTGGTGGAATACCATCGAGGGAATATAGGCGGCCTGCCCCGACTCGAGCGTCATGACCTCCTCCCCGAGGCACATCTGGGCGGTGCCTTCGATGATGAAGTAGACCTCCTCCTGCTCCTGATTGTGCCATGGCACCTGCCCACCGTCGGGATCGAGCGTCACGAACCCCATGCTGAAGTTCGACGCCTTGATCGGCGAGACGCCGCCCACAAGGTTCTGCGTCCGCCGCCGGGCCGGATACCGCCTGCCTTCGATCTTCTTCAAATCCGCGATGATCATTCTCCCCCCTCCATTTATTATCGGTTCAACGCTAAAGAGAAACTCAAAGAATGTCAATGACGCCTTGGTAGTCGAACCGTTCGACGCATGCGGCGACACGGCGAGAGAGCGCGGGGGCACTGACCGCAAGCTCCGCAACGAGTTCCGTGAGCCGCTCGTAGTCGGCGCTGGCGGCGGCGTCTTTCAGCTTCCGCGCCATCTCGTCCGCAATTGGTTCCGCCTTTTGCTCATCAGGAGGCTCCGCCGCTGGGATATCAGCGGGCGACGGCGGGGCGGACTCCTTCTCAAACCCGGGAACCGACGCATAGACATAATGGACTCCCGTCCGCTCTTTGATTTTCTCAAACAGGTCGCTTTCCTTGAACGGCTTGAACATGACATCGTCACAACCGGCGTTGATGATGTCGTAACGGTCCTCCTTGAACACGCTGGCGGTGAGGGCGACGATCGGCGTGCGGGCGAGGCTGGCAGCGGTCTCGAGCTCCCGGATGCGCCGCGCCGCGGCGTAACCGTCCATCACAGGCATCCGCATGTCAAGCCACACGAAATGGGGATGCCACTCCTGCCAAGCTTCAACGCCCTCCCTGCCGTCTACCGCCTCGCGGACCTCGAAGCCGACCGTTTTGAGCAGTTTACCAGGAAGGAGCGGGTTTTCAACTTCATCCTCGCCGACAAGTATCGGCAGAGGGGGCTGCTCCGGGGCAAGGCCGACGACCAGCCGCTGGTCAACCTTCGAATGCGAAGTCTGGCTCTTAGGGGTGTCCACGGGTATCTCAAAGCTGAAAACGGTTCCTTTGCCAACCTCGCTATCGACGCAGATCTCGCCGCCCATCAACTTGACGAACTGCTGGCTGATGACGAGCCCAAGCCCCGTCCCCTTGCCGGAGCGCGCGCCGACGCTCGTCTGCCCGAAAACGGTGAAGAGCTTGTCCATCTCCTCACGGGCGATGCCAGGCCCCGTGTCCTCGACGCTGACCCACAGCAGTCCCGCGCCGTCACCGGTCCGTTTGAATGCGACCTTCATCCGCACCTCACCCTTCTCGGTGAATTTAATGGCGTTGCCGACAAGGTTCACCAGCACCTGCCTCAACTTCCCCTCGTCGGAGGTAATGACCATGGGCAGGTCGGGATAGGCGTCGAGGATAAAACGCACGGGGCGCGTGTCAAGCCGCATCCTGAACATCATCTCAAGATCCGTGAGAAGTCGGCGCAGCTCGAAGTCGGCGGTGTCGAGGCTTTGCCGTCCCGCCTCGATCTTCGACATCTCGAGGACTTGGTTGATAAGCTTGAGCAGGTGCTCGCCGCTGCGGGAGATGACATCGAGACTTTCGCCCTGCTCCCTGCTGAGACCACCGGCGCGCCGCAGTAGCTGCGAAAAACCGAGAATGGCGTTCATCGGGGTGCGGATCTCGTGCGACATGTTGGCGAGGAAGGCGCTTTTCGCCCGGTTGGCGGCCTCGGCCGCCTCCTTGGCCTCGTTGAGGGCGGCCTGGACGTTTTTAAGGTCGGTGATGTCGTAGACAATCGCCTGGATGTAATTGATCCCCTCCAGCTCGACCTTGTTGAGGAAGACCTTGGCGTCGAATGGCGCGCCATCGCCACGAACGTGCCGCCATTCGAAGGACGCCGGTTCCCCCGTCAACGCCAGCCCGATCATCCGGGCGGTCTTCTCCACCGACGGGACGCCGTCCGGCTGAAGCGGCGGCGAATATTTGTCGGGGGAGCGGCCGATGATGTCGCCGCGTTCGCAACCGAACATTTTCAGGGTCATGGCGTTGCAGTCGATGAAGATGCCGTCTTTTATCAGAAAGATGGCGGCGGTGGCGGCCTCGAAAAGCGTTTTGAACTTGGTCTCGCTCTCACGCAGTTCGATGGTGCGTTCCTTGACGAGCTCTTCGAGGTGGTCCCGGTATTTTTTGATCTCCTCCTCCGCCTTCAGGCGCTCGGCGAGTTCGTGTTTAAGATCCTGGGTCCGGTTCTCGACCAGCCGCCGCAATGAGCGGTTCAAGCCGAAGATGATCAGGGAAACAGAGAGGAGGACGCCGAAAACGACGAGGAGGGCGATCCTGACATTGCGCCCCAACGTCAGTTTGCTCCCGAGCGGCATCCATTTTTCGGCGATTTTGTTCCGCTCCTCCTGGGTGACCGCCGACAACCCCTTGTTCAGGATTGAGACAAGTTCCGGCCAGTCCCTGCGCACGCCGAAGCACATGTGGTAGACATATTTCGCCTCGCCATCAATGCGCAGGTTCGATATGCCACATTTCTCCATGCAATATGAGGCGTCGCTCAGGTCGAGAAGCGTGGCATCCGCCTCGCCGGTGGAGACTTTCATCACCGCCTCTCTGGCGCTCGCCACGAGTTGCAAGGTGATCTGCGGATCCTTGGCCCGCAGAAACTCCACGATGGCGTAATCCTTCACCGCCGCCACCTTCATGTCTTTCAGGTCTTGGAGCTCGACCTTCCGCTCGTAGTCCTTCCGTACGACGATGTACACCGGCAGATCAAGGAATGGCTGGGTGAAATCTAGATACTTTGTGCGCTCCGGTGTCTCGGAGGTCGCTCCCAGCATATCCACTTTCTTGCTCTCGACTTTCCTCTTCACCTCATCCCAGTTTTCCGAATGCTCGATCCTGAACGATATTCCCAGCTTCTTCTCCACGAGCGACACATAATCCGCCGCGATACCTTTGTAGACATCGTCAGAGGTGAAATACTCCATCGGAGGACAGTCGGGGTCGGGAGCCAGCCGGATGTGGGGGTGCTCGGCCAGCCACTTCTTCTCGTTCTCCCACAACTCGACGGTGGGCCCCTTGGGACCTTTTGTCGACTCAACTATCGAGCGATCAAGCACGACGGTGCGCCGCGGCTCGACATATGTCTGTTTGACTTGACCCCGTCCGATCGACGGCAGCCATTTCTCCAGAAGCTTGTGATAAAAGCCGTCCTTCTTCATCTCGTCGACATAGTGTTGCCACCAGGAGACGACCTCGTCGGGGGTGTCCAGCGAGAACGCGAGGTAGAAGTCGATGTCCTTGATAGTGAAGACCACCTCAAGATCGGAGGGATCAAAGCCAGCCTCCATCGCGACCGACACGAAGGCGAGGCTGGAAGACACCCAAAGATCGATGTCGCCATTCTTCAAGAGGGTCAGATTCTCAGAGTCTTTTCCACTGACACGCATATTCTCAAACCCCTCGGCCTTCAGCACTTCCTCGCCGATGTCATTCTGGTAAACCCCTATCCGGCGCACATTTTTCGCGTCGTGGAGGCAGGTGATTTTGACTCCGGAGTCTTTTCTGCCAATCAGACTGTAGGCCTGCGTCAGCAGCGGGCCAGCCCACTTAAATTGCGAATCCCGGGCCATCGTCCGCGCGGTGGTGAACAGCATCACCTGCGGCCCCCGCCGCGCCCGCTCGTAGCTGACATGCCAAGGATTGACTTCGATCGGCAGTTTCTCGTCCAAGCCTTGGCGACGCAGGATTTCCCGGACAAGTTCGACGGAAAAGCCCGTAAGTCTTTCGCCCTTCACGAAATTCAGCGGAGCCCAGTCCTCGGTCAGCAGAGTCAGCGGGACGGATCGTGCGCGGGCGATCTGCTCCTGCGTCAGTGGCTGGATCATTTTGAAGGCGTCATCGGAAAGCCATTTGTCGTATATGGTCTTATAGGTGCCGTCGTCCTTGATGCTGTCGAGCGCAGTCTGCCACTCCCGCACAATCCGATCATCGGTGCTTTTCGAGATGGCGATGTAGTGGGCTGGTTGGCTGATGCTGAAGACTTTCTTGATATCACGGGGATTGACCTCGGCCTTTGAGGCGATGTAGGGCATCACGATATCCGGGATAACCCATGCGTCGGCCCAGCCATTCATCAAGTTTCTGGCGCACGTTATGGGGTTAGGGGAACTGAGCAGATTGGTGAAATCTTGTTTTTTCAGCAACTGCTCGGAGGCGTAGTCCGTCACCGTCGCGATTCTGCGGATTTTCTTGGCGTCCCCCAAGTTCTCGATAATGATCGGCGAATCCTTCTTCACATAAAAGCCGATGTTGCATTTGACCAGGGGGCCCACCCATTTGAACTGCTCCTCCCGGGCTTTCGTCTTCGAGGTGGAAAACAAGATCGTGTCGGGATTGCGCAAAGCCTTCTGGTACGCTTCTGTCCATGGTCCGATCATTATCCGTGACCGGCAGTTCAGCCGTTTGAGGATCTCCTGAACGATCTCCACGGAGAACCCCGTGAGTCTACCCGACTCCGCGAAACTCAACGGCTGGAACTCCTCGGTGAGAATATCCAATGACGTTTTCGAAGACAAAGAGTCTTTGTCGTACCCCTCGCCAATGGGCTCCGCGGACATGCGCCACGCCACGGCCGTCAGCAACGTCGCCGAAAAGAGTATGACCAGACCTGCTCGAATGAAGGTGCTCATAGTGGCGGCATGTGGTTTAATGCTGGATTCTCATCGTATTCAATATAAGGCGGCGGACGGGCACGGCAAAAAATATTTCATGATTTTTCTTTTCCTCCCTTGTGCCTTCTTCCGGACTGATATAAGCTAACCAGTGAAGCGGGTTTTCCTCTGAATAAGATATCATCGGAGCCTCACGGCTTTATATTAAATTACACAGAGTGGTGTAAACCCGCTTCACTTCTTCCCCCCTCTCTCCGCAAGCGCTAGTCTTTAGCTTCTTCGCATGGCGGCCTACCAGCGGTGCCTTCAATGCCCGGGAACTTTTCCGATGGCGTGTTGTCTATTATAATGAAATCGAGAGACCTCGATTTATTTCACAGGATCTTGGAAACCGCTCGAGGAGGAAACCGTCGATGAACACAATCAATCGTCTCGTCGCATTCGCCCTGGCCATCGCCATGACGGCATTCGTTCTGCCTGTCGCACCCCTGTCCGCCAGGGACGGGGGCAACGTCGCCGCGAAACTGCAGGACGCCTTTGCGGATGTAATCGACGCGGCGGCGCCGTCCGTCGTGATCATCCGCTCGGGGAAAAGCCCTGGACTGTCTGAGCCACAGCAGGATCCTGACGAGATGGATTCAGGCAACGACCAGGGAGGCATCAACATCCAAATCGATCCGCGGATACCCCGGAATCTCCTGAAGGAGTTGTTGAATCCGCGGAAATTCCACAACCCGCGCGGACTCCCACCTCAAGAACAGCCCCGCCCGCTCGCGCAAGGCTCAGGTTTTTTCATCCGCGAGGACGGTTACCTCCTCACCAACAATCACGTCGTGGGCGACCAAAGCGAATTCACCGTGATTTTGAAGGACGGCAGAGAGTTCAAGGGAGAGGTGGTCGGAACCGACCCGAAGACCGACCTGGCGGTGCTGAAAGTCAAATCGGACAAGCCTGACGAGAAGTTCCCGGTGCTGAAGTTCGCCGACTCGGACAAGGTCAGGATTGGTCACTGGGCCATCGCCATCGGCGCGCCGTTCACCCTCGACTACACGGTCACCATCGGGGTCGTCAGCCACAAAGGCCGCTCGATGGGCATGAACGCCTACGAGAACTACATCCAAACCGACACCGCCATCAATCCGGGGAACAGCGGCGGCCCCCTGCTCAATGTCAACGGAGAGGTCATCGGCGTGGTCGACTTCATCCTCACCCCACAGGGACTACAGGCCAATGTCGGGCTCAGCTTCGCCATCGCCAGCAATCTCGCCAAGGATGTCTCTGACCAACTCATCACCGGCGGGGAGGTCGTCCGCGCCTGGATCGGCATCGCCATGGAGCCTGTTCCCCCTGACACCAAGAAGGATCTCAAGATCGAGGGCGGCGCATTAGTCCGGGAAGTCAGGATCGGAGAACCCGCCGACAAAGCCGGCCTCAAGCCTGGCGACATCATCCTCAAGGTCGACGGCATTCCCGTCAAAGAGACCAAAGATGTCCAATCCGCCATCCTCAAGCACAAGCCCGGCGAGAAGATCCGACTCGCCCTCAAGCGGCAAGGCGCCGACCAGGAGATCGAGGTCGTCGCCGGACGCCAGCGGCGCGCCGAGATGGCCGGTGCCACGGACGCCGGACAGAAGATCGACGACATCTTCGAGAAGTACGGCATCCGCCTCGGCGAGAAGGAAAACCAAGTCATGATCCTTGACACCGTCAAAGGAAGCATCGCCGACAAAGCGGGACTCCACCGTGGCATGGCGGTCTTTTCGATTAACAAAAAGCAGGTGCGGAACATGGATGACGTCATGAAGATCGCCGAAGCCGCCATCAAGGAGAAATACCTCCTCCTCTACGTCGGCGACGGAACGAACGCCAAACAATATTTCGCCCTGTCGCTGCTTTGAGAAAATCGTGGTGAGCTCATCATAACGCGCCGTTGGAAGTCCCACGGACTCCTGCGGCGTAGTCTCTCGGCGATGCTCCGGCGAACTTGCGGAACAGCTGCGAGAAATAGGAGAGATCCTCGAATCCGAGCTGATAGGCGACGTCCGATACTCTTGCGTTGGGCTCCCGCAGCAGAAGCTTGGCCCTCGTGATCCGCAAAGACTGGAGGAAGACCAGAGGCGGCACCCCGTATCTGCGCCGGAACAGTCGGCACAAGTGCGCATAACTGCATCCCAACTCCTCGAGCAAAAGCTGCACGGAGGGCATCCCGCCCGCCTGTTCCGCCGCCTTCTCCAGTTTGATGCGGACTTGGTGGGCGAGAAATGACTCGCGGTCCGATGAGACTTTCCCGGCTTCCGGGGAATCCAGCAATTCGATCAGGAGCGACAGGAGCGGACCGCGGCTGACCAGTCTTTCATGCTCTTTGCCTTCAGTCTGCATTTCCACCACCCGCTCATGCAGCTCGTATGCGCGCGCCGGATTTTGGATGACGCCATGGAAGAGTTTTTCCGGGACGAACGAAGGCGCGGGACGAAACAGCTCACGGAGCGGTTTGGCGGGGTAGTAGGTTGCGACAGGAACATTCGCATGCGCCCCAAGGTGCACCCAATCGAAATGCGCCCAGTGTCGCCGTCCAGTCATCTCCCCGACATTCCAGGTTGTGTGCGGGAGCCCTGGCGGGATGATGATGAACATGTCTTCCCCACATTCGTAATCTCTACCGTCTATCTCAACCCTGAAATATCCCTTGCTGAATAGAACCAACTCATGATCATAAATCACGCGTGGCGCCTCCACCCACGCGGGCTGGAAGTCCCCGCGGTTCGAGTGCGAGTGGCATTCCTCCCCAAGTTGAACGGGACGGAAACAGGGCGAGATCATATTCAGCCAGCTGCTTTCCATGCTCATCACCTCTCTTTATATATCATTAACACAACAATATAAGCAGATTATTCATAATGTGAAAGCTCTATTTTCTATATATAATAACATCAGTTGTTCAACATAAATAAGCTTCGCAACATTTCGAGAGGAACATCTGATGGGCACATACCGCGTGGCGCATGTGGGCGTTGGGAATCGGGGGATGATCCATGTCAACGGCTTTCTGGCCCTGCCTGACAGGTACGAAGTGGTGGCCGTGTGCGACATCGACGAGAAACGGATGACTGAAAAGCTTGCAGGAAAAGGAATCACGAAAACATATACGGATGCGGAACGGTTATGACGGTTGGATCATGGTCGAGGACGAGTCGCGCCGAGCCGAGAATGATCCCGACGCAGTCACGTTGGACAATGGGAACTACCTCCATTCACTGGCTTGTACGCGGTGACCGGCAGCGATCAACCCGAAAAGCGATTCCGTCATAGACTTGAAAATCCTCCGCAACGCATTATGTCTGAAGGTCGCACCATCGCCGGTGAAGAACAGATACGATCAGGCGGAAAACAATCCACCAGACTCAAAGGAATGAACATACCATGACGGCCATGACCTCGATCTGCCCACAAAGACCCGAAAGCCACACCCGCACGCCACTGGCCGCGGAAAGATTCGCCAGCAACCGCAACGCCTCGTTCACGCTTTTGGAACTGCTGATCGTCATCGCGATCATATCCATACTGGCTTCTCTTCTGCTTCCTGCCCTCCAGAAGACCAGGAACTATGCGAAGAGTCTGCAATGCCTAAACTCGCTCAAGCAGTTCGGGATAGCGAACCGATCCCCAAGAACGGGGCTCGCAGGAATCATGGTTTAGTCCGTCTTTCGATGACTCATCCTGGCGTAAATCAAGGTCGGGCTCCAGTGGGAGTCCCAAGACGCGACCGAAGCGAATCCCTTTTACAAGGCCCATCGTATCCGTTCCCGTACGATGGTGACGCATGGTACCGCATCCCTGTGAAGATTCCATCCTCGCTCAAGGGGAAGGAATTATCCTTAGACATTGAAAAGGTGGACGATGTGGATTGGGTCTACTTCAATGGCCAATTGATAGGAAAAACCGGCAAGGAGACGAAGAATTACTGGGAATTCCATCGCATCTACAGAATTCCGGGGGAACTCATCCGGTTTGACAAAGACAATATGTTAGTTGTCCGCGTCCAAGACCTTGGGGGCGAAGGGGGAATCATTGGAAAGGCGAAGATCAGCTGGCCAGGAGCCCAAACGAGCAACGACCTGCTGTATCCGCGACCGTCCCGCCTGATCTTCGACTTCGACCCCAACAGGTGGCGCCAGTGGTAGTCATACTCTCGCACATGCGACAGACTTGACGCGACGCCATGAAGACCGCCGAAGCCGCCATCAAGGAGAAATACCTCCTCCTCTACGTCGGCGACGGCACGAGCGCCAAACAATATTTCCCCCTGTCACTGCGGTGAGAAGTCCGGGGCCGCAGTACCGCCACTCACCAGTCGGTTCTCATTTTCTTGATGAAACCCTGCTGGCTGGGCAGTTCCTTTCCCAGATTCGCATCAGAGGTTATTCCCGCCCAAACATCCGTCCTGAAAGGCAGCGCAGGCAGTCCCTCTTTATTGTAGAGATTACACCCGAGGGGATTCTGGGCCCAGGCGTAGCGGACGGCGGTCGGCCTCTTGACGCCGGGGCACCTCACGAGCACCGTGTTTCCCTCGATCTCCGCCTCCGCCCAGTGGAACTCCCTGTCCTCTCCCGCGATGAAAAACCATTTCAGTTCGCCGTCTTTGGCGACCAGCCCCGAGCCGACGTTGTCGAAGTGCATGCGCATCTTGTCGCCCTCGAAGCGGAAAGAGTTGAAGGTGGGGCCTGACGAGACGAGATGGAGGTGCCCGTAGACAAGCTTCAATGCGGCGAGCGCCAGACGCCGACCAACCTCCTGCTTGCCCTTTGGCGTGACCGCCCTTTCTCCGCCGAGGTCGATGGCTGTGGCAATGCCGCAGTTGGGGATTTTCGCCGCGGTCATGGCCTGCGCCTCGCGAAGCTCGGCCCAAGCCGACTCGCACGGCTTGTCGACGGGTTTGCCGATGTTCGCCAGCTGCACGATGAGAAAGGGGAAGTCGCCCTGCCGCCATGACACCCGCCAGTTTCTGATCATCGCAGGCAGAAGCGTGCGGTATTGATAGGCCCGCGGCACGTTCGACTCGCCCTGATACCAAGCGACCCCCTTGATCGCATAGGGGATCAACGGTGCGATCATACCGTTGAAAAGCCCTCCCGGCATTGTAGGATCGGCGGGACCCAGAGGCGGCGACGCCAGCCTAAGCTTACCGGGGTCAAGCGAAAGCTCGATTTTGTAGTTCCATGGTCCGTCGAGGGGAATGGGCTGTTCCTTGCCGACGACGTCGGCGAGGAACATCTCCTCCGGTTTACCCCCGAACCCGCCGGGGCCAAACTGGTCGAACACCCGCACCGCCAGCAGCGCCTTTCCCGGCTTCACCAGTTCAGCTGGAATTTGATAGCAGCGGCCACGGCTCCAGAAATCGGCGGTCTCCTCGCCGGTGGATCCGATCTTGACGTTGTTGAAATAGGCCGTGTCGAAGTCGGCGATCGGGCCGAGCGATAGGGCCAGCTCCTTCCCCGCCAGCGACGCGGGTATCGTCACCTCCCTGCGGAACCAGACGGAACCGTCGATGTCCATGCCTTTGACCTGGTTTTCCCAGAAGCCTGGCAGTTTCATGGCACCCCACTTGGAGTCGTTGAAGTCCGGCTCCGCCCAGCCTAGATTGTACCCGAGATTGCCTGGATCTTTATAGCAGGTGGGCATTGACAGATCATGCTTGCTCTTCTCGTATCTTGCAAGCTCCTCCTCATATTTCCTGTCCCTGTCCGGATTGCACAGCACCTCCTCTTTGTAGTCGGCGGCGATCGAGAGGAGTTCCTTATCCGCCTCCAGCACTTTCACCATCGTCCATGCCTCGGCGGGAGCTCCGTCCACGGCGGCCTGCACGAGGCCGATCGGAACATTGAGCGTCTTGTTGAGCTCGCGGCCGAAATAATAGCCTGTGGCGCTAAAGTCGGCGATCGTCTCGGGAGAGCAGCACACCCACTTGCCCTCGGTGGTCGCCAATGGCTTGTCGCTGCCCTTCGCCGTCACGCGGTACAGACGGATGAGGGGATGGTCGGCGGCATGTATCTCGGCATCGGCGTCATTCGCCTCGGCGACCGGTTGGTGCCGGTTACGGGGACGAACGCCACGAGCGACGGCGCCGCCAGCGAGGGCCTGGACTACGCGGCCACCGCCGGCGTGCTGGCGTTCGCCGCCGGCGAGACGATCAAGACGCTCACCATTCCCATCGTGAACGACACGATCGCCGAACCGAACGAGACGATTGCGGTCAGCCTGGGCGCGGTCACGTCCGGGGTCCTGCTCGGCTCCCCAACGGTCGTGACGGTCGACATCCTCGATGACGATGGCGATCTGATCCTCGAACCATCTCACCTCCGACCGCGCCGTGATCATGCCGGTCGAGGCGGCAAGACGCATGCAGAGATGTTCGTTCTCCGCATGGCCGTCGAATTCGCCGGTTGGCG
>CAYTFM010000007.1:69816-71844 GCA_964436735.1 uncultured Victivallales bacterium
TTTGAGCTCTTGAACCGACAGATCGATTTTATTAACATGTTGGACTGCCCTGAGCACAGCCATACATCGCCAAACACCACGTTCTCGCAGACTACGCGGTCGCCGCCCCCCTCGGCCGCGACGGAGTAGGGTGTCGAACCGCCCGCCATCGGTTCCATGACGATCTTCCATTTCCCGTCCTCCCCCACCTTGGTGGCATAGGCGACAACCATCTCGGGGATATCGTTACTCATCGACTTGAGCAGCCGCACGATGACCACGCCGCCGGCGTCAGCCGTCCCCCAGACCGGGACGTGCATGCCGCGCTGCAGCACCATGTTATCGGTGAACAGGCCGTTGAGTTTCACATTAACGGCTGTCGCCTTCAGATCAGGCTCCGCCTTCCACCAGGGAGGAGAGACGCATCCGGGCAGAAAAAAGACCAGTGCGAGAACGACGACGACCAGGGATGACATGCGCACAGTGGTGATCTCCTGTTGAATCAAAAAGAATACCGTATAGCCGACCACATACTGTAGCATGCCCTCATCGCGGGAGGGAGTCGTCAAAAGCAACTATCGCAAGATAGAGCTTTCCATGGTCACTTCGTTGTCCGGGAAGGAAAAGCGCACGAATACAGATCGAGAAAATCATACAGTAGTTGTCGCGGAACGAGCCCGTGTCCGAGCCACATAACGCTCGGACACGGATCCTCCTCCTCCCGCATTCGTCTTTTCCTATTTCACCGACTCCATGGCGATGTCGCGGATCTTGATCGTGCCGACCTCGAGAGCGAATCCGGCACCGCCTGATCCGAGTCTGTCGTCGACGCCCTGCAATACCTTCTTCCCATCGCAATAGACGGCTATGCACTTGCCTTTCGCCTCGATCCGCAGGAGATGCGGTTCGTCAACCTTCCACGTGCATGGCGCCTCGTCGAGGATGGTGTCGCCATAGTAACGCGACACGAGCCGCAGCGAGTCCCGTGTCTTGAGGACGGCGATGTACCGCTCAAGTCCCTGATAACGGCAGACAAGTCCCGCCTGGTCAGCGAGATGGACGGCAATTTTGGCGGAAAAGCTGTAGTCGCGCCAGTCGGTATTGCCGGTGACCAAAACGCCCCGCTCCTCGTTTTTTGTCATAGTAATCTGAGCGTTGGCGTCGAGAGCTTGTTCCGGTGCGGGTGCCCAAACTCTATCCGCATGCTTGATCCAGCCAATCACATTCTGCCCGTCAAACGGGAATGTGGCACCTGCCAGCGAGAAACGCGGCGCGCCGCCCAGTTCGACTTTGTCGATAAACAACTCGCCGGTGGCGGGCATGTCTCCCGTAATTTCAACGCCCAAGTCCTGGACGGGCCATCCCTTGTTGTCCGGAACCGTCAACGACAACTTCGTCGCTTTACCCGCCTTTAGTTTGATCGGCTCGCCATACGCCATCGCGCTGGGTAATTTTGTTGCTGAATCGAAGTGTCGGATAAAGAGCCGCGCCTGCGCATCGCCCTTAATCTCTCCGGCCAAGGCGGTCATGACGACACGGTTGCCCGCATACAAACGGGGCGTTCCGACAAGCAGATAGCTCCCGTGCACCGCCTGGGGATTGTAGGGATGGACGGGCGTGGAGACGCGGGCCACGCGTCCCGGGCCGACCTTGAAGGCGACCCGCAGACTTCGTTGCCCCCGTTCCGAATGCCCTTTCACGTTCTCCACCACCGCTGCCCCACGGCTTTCAAATCTCTCGCTCTCGGCAAGATAGCCATGCTGGGCGCCAGGCATTTCGAAATGATGCCATGCGCCGTCCTTCGAGGCGGCGGGTTGCGTCCACCCCATGATCGCACGGCCGATCACGGCGATATGGAGCGCCTCGACCAATACGTCGGTGGAGCCGCGGGTTCCCTCGGCGGTAGGCATGAGGATGCGGTCGCCGAACGGCGACTGGAAGTCGTATTTCTCGTTGATGCGGGACAGTCCCACCTTTACCCCCATGAGCGATCCGACGTTCGCCGCGTGGCAGTCGGTATCCCAGCCGGCGGTATTGATGATCACTTGC